>CAZGMU010000089.1:0-11962 GCA_964526975.1 uncultured Planctomycetaceae bacterium | reverse complement strand
CCAGGTTGATCAAATACGAGTCGTGCGACAGCGGATGAGAAATGCCCAGTTCGGCAAGCTTCTCTTTGAACAGCCGCACATCGTCGTCGGTAAGTTCTTTGCCTTGCCATTGGTTGTTGTTCTTGGTGAAGATCTGCACGCAGTCGCACCCGGTGCGGTGGGCAATTTCGACGGCTTTGTAATAACCGCCGGCGATGGATTGATGGGCGCCAAGTATTGCCATGGTGATCGAATCGTATGGGATTGAAGCCGAATCGAAAACATAAAGCCAAGATCGACAATGTAATGGGAGGATAGGTGTCTATTACAGGTGGTGTTGTTCCGGAATCGCTCATCCTGATCCCTAGGAGCGAAAATTTCGCGGGTTTGTAAATCGCTTTCCTTCTTAGGCTTACATCGCATACTCCGTCGTGGCAGCTCTTTGGCCGCATTTTTTTGGCAAGTTGCCAAGACTTCGATCGAATGGCATTAGGGTGAGCACCGGGAGCGACGTTCGGCCAAGTTCTCGATTTCTCGATGCCGTGAGCTGATAAGGATGTTAACCGTGGCCAAACACAACTGCCGAGGAAACCACTCAAAGAAGAGTTGCCTCACCGGGGCTCAGAGGCTTGAGTGGCAGGCCGCCATGAAAAAGCTCAGGGGGATGACGCCGCCGCAGGGAATGGACGAAGTCGCTGAGCACAATTGGCGATACCGTCAAATTCAATCGTTGGTTAGTCCAGGAACGTATCGGGCCGCTATTGCTGATTTGGGGTTAGATGCTACGCAAATAGAGTTCAGCAAGTCGTTTTTTTCCAGCAACGACGGAGCTGAACTCGCATCCACGCTCACGGAATCGCAGCGCAAGGAAATCAGCGCGGTGCTGAAAAATTTGCAGAACCATGAACCGCCCGCCAATATTGCAGACGATGAAGAGGCAATCGCGGACTGGCTCGGTAAAACAATGGCTGCGCTGCTCACACCGGAAACATGGCAGGCGATGTTGGTCCAATACCAATTAAGAGGCCACCTGCTCGGGATTAACGACGAACAAGGCTAAAGCGATTATCCAAAGATACGTGATCGGTAAGCGGTGGGCGAAGCCGACCGGGGCCCGGACCGCGTGGCGGTCCGGCTACTCATGCGCCTTGAGCCAAATATGGCGACCGTTTACAATCCGACCTTTCTGGCTCTTGACCCTCGACTCTTAGCTCTCGACCCCCACGCTACCATGGAACGCACCCTTATTCTGCTTAAGCCCGATTGTGTTCAGCGCCGCCTGATGGGCCGCATTCTATCTCGGTTTGAAGATAAGTCGCTCAACATCATTGCGATGAAGTTGATGCGCGTGACGCCGGAGCTGGCCAAGAAGCACTATGCCGAGCATGTGGAGAAGGCCTGGTATCCGGCGCTCGAGAGTTTCATCACGGGTGGACCGATCGTGGCGGCGGTAGTCGAAGGACTCGAAGCGATCACGGTCGTTCGCGGGATGTTGGGCGCGACCAGCGGGATTAAGGCAGCTCCCGGCACGATTCGTGGCGACTTCAGTGCCAGCCGGCAGATGAACTTAGTTCATGGCTCCGATGGGCCCGAAGCGGCCAAACGCGAGATCGAGCTTTATTTCAAGCCGGAAGAATTGTGTGCTTACGAGCCGACGATTGTTCCGTGGTTGCGCGCTGGTGACGAGGCGTAGGCGTAGGTTAGGCTTTAGCCTGACGTCTTACGGTCAATTGTGCGGGCGCGTCGGCGCAGTGTGTGCGTGTCAGGCTAAAGCCTAACCTACATACGGCTCGCCGATTTTCCACTTGTTGCGAAAACGCGCTGACGACCAAGGCCAGTCGTCTGGCTTGTTGCAAAGACCGGCCTTTACAGGATTGTTTTCAATGTAGTGGATGATGCGAAGCATCTCTTCGTCATCACGCGCCCAATGGTCATACGACTCGCCTTGCCAAAAGGTCCGCCCTGTCGCGCCGTGCAACCGATTGATTTGAAACGACGTACGTCCTTTAAGCTTCTGCGTGATCTTGGCTAATTCATTCCTAGGCGTCAGCAAGGCGTGCACGTGATTGGCCATAACACACCAGGCCCAAAGCTCAAAGTCATCGCCAGACCCTTCCAGAATTACATTTTCGACAATTTGTGCGGCTGCTTCGTCGCGCAGCAGCAACGGACCCGTCGAGCATTTGTCGAGAAAGCTATCGGCTTGAGTAAATAGAACCTTCCAGTGACGGATTGCCCGATCCCGATTTGATTCGCCTGCACGCCTGGGTTCTCGCTCAAGTCGTTGCCGTTCTCGCTTGAACTGACTGATCACGGCTTGGGGAATCGCGCCCTTGAGATTCCAAGTAAGAAATATCGGAACACCTTCCGGTATCTGGTGCGGCAGATGCCGATAGTACTCGCGCTTCATCAACGTAGGTTAGGCTTTAGCCTGACATCCATTGGGTCCGGCACACACGTTGATGTCAGGCTAAAGCCCAACCTACGGGAGTGCCACCGGGTTCTCTACAATCCGCACCGTCTGCGCGTCGCCATCCAGTTCCGCCATCGCTCCGACGGGTAGCGTGGCGTTGTAGCGGACGTGCCCGATTGGGAAGTGGGTGACGACGGGCACCTTCAGCTTGCCGAAGAAGTCTCGCAGCACTTCGTCGACCGAGGCGTCCTCATCCCATGCCGCTTCTTCGGATCGGGCGGTGAACTGCCCCAAAATTACGCCGGCTACGTGGTCGAATTTGCCGGCCAGCCGCATGGTCTGCAGCATTCGATCGACTCGGTAGGGTGCTTCGCCGACGTCTTCGATGAACAGCAGTTTGCCGTCGGTCTCGATTTCGAAAGGGGTGCCCATCATGGCGTGCATGACCGAGAGATTGCCGCCGATCAGCCGGCCTCGGCCTTTGCCGCCGTGCATTGTGTGGGCACGCGGTACGCCGTCGAAGAGTTTGTCGTCGCCGAGTTGCGGCGGATCACCGGCATGCGTGCGGATCAGGTAGCCTGCTTCCGAGCCATATTCTTTGGCGAGGATGGCTCGCCAAAACCATTTTGCGGCGAAGGGGGAAAGATTCTTTTCTGTGCCCAGTCCCCACTCGGGATTCGGCGAATGGAACGTCACGAGGCCTGTCTTCTGGTTGATTGCGATGTGGAGGCCCGTGATGTCGGAGAAGCCGACAAGGATTTTTGGGTTGCGGCGAATCACGTCGTAATCGAGCTTGTCGACGATGCGCGTGGTGCCGTAGCCTCCGGTGCCGGGAAAAATTGCATCGATCTCGGGATCGGCGAACGCCGCCATAAGTTCGCCGGCTCGTTCTTCATCGGAGCCGCCCAAAAAGCCCTTCTTGCGAAACAGCCCGGCGGGAATCTTCACTTTGAATCCCATCTCTTCAAGTCGCTGCTTCGCCAGCGCGACTCGGCCTTTGTCGAGATACTTGGCCGGCGCGACGATCATCACGGTGTCGCCTGGCGCGAGTGCTTTGGGAAAAATCGGCGGCAAGTTGGAGCTGGTTGGTTCTGCTGCGATGGAAGTTGACGCGGTCATCGCGAAGAGCAGGCACGCACTGATGGCGAACATCTTGAACATTGGGTAGCAATTACTCATGAGATAGTCAGAAAGACAGGATAACAGGATTGGCAGGATCGACAGGATGAAGAACTTATAAAATGTACGGCTGTACCGAATGCAAATCCTGTCAATCCGGCTGATCCTGTTATCCTGTCCAATTCTGAAACAGTAGCGACGTCAATCGTTATGCGCCCGTTCCACCAGGTCGTACCGCCGAATCTTCCGATCCAGCGTCGAGCGCTCGATGCCAAGAATAATCGCCGCCCGGCTCTTATTCCAGCCGGTCTGGTTGAGCGTATCGAGAATATGCTGCTTTTCCATGTCGGCCAGCGAGGCTGGTTCGCTACGCCCGTTCGCTTGTTCCAAGATGCCGGAATCGGTATCGCCGGCCGTGCGAAGCGTGGAGAGGACCAGGTCTTCGCTGTCGATGTATTCGCTCCGCGTGAGAACCACTGCCCGCTCGATGACGTTTTTCATCTCGCGCACATTTCCGGGCCAGCGGTAGCGCAGCAGCTCTTCCATCGCCCGCGGGGTGAAGCCTTTGATTTTGCTGCCGGTCTCGGCGACGAATCGATGCAAGAAATACTCGGCCAGCTCCGGAATATCCTCCGGCCGCTTCCGTAATGCCGGCACGATGATTTCGAGCACGTGTAGGCGGAAATACAAGTCGCGGCGGAACGTGCCCTCGGCCACGTCTTTTTCCAAGTCGCGATTCGTGGCGGCGATCACGCGCACGTCGACTTTGATTGCTTCGCTGCCGCCGACGCGCTCAAACGGGTGCCCTTCGAGCACGCGCAAGAACTTGGCCTGAATCTTGGGGCTCATCTCGCCGATTTCGTCGAGCATGAGCGTGCCCTTGTCGGCCGCTTCGAACTTGCCGATTTTGCGCTCGGTGGCACCGGTGAACGCGCCTTTCTCATGGCCGAACAATTCGCTTTCGAGAAGCGATTCGGAAAGGGCCGCACAGTTAAGGCAGCCGAACGGCGCCTTCTTCCGTGGGCTGGAGAAGTGGACCGCGCGAGCGACCAATTCTTTGCCCACGCCGCTCTCACCGCGGATCAAAACCGTCGCTCGGCTGGGCGCCGCCCTCGCGATTTCGCGGGCAACCTGGTTCATCGCCTCGCTCGAGCCGACGATTTCGCTTTGCACGCCGAGCCGCTCGCGCAGCTCGACATTTTCATCGCGAATCTGGTTGAGGTTCTCGGCCAGCTCTTGTTGCCGACTCAAGTTCTCCAAAGCGACGGCCACGGTATCGGCAACCGCCAGCGTGTACTCCAGATCATCCGGATCAGTCGGCTTGCCGGCGTCTGTCGAATACAAGTGAATCACGCCCAGCACTTTGCCGTCGCGACGGATGGGCGCGCAAATAACGCTCGTTGCTAGGATTTCGCCTTTGCTGTCGCGGCTGCCGAGTTGGCTGTCGTCCATCACATTGCGGGCCAGTACCGCTTGCCCTTCGCGCATCACGGTTGTCGACAGGAACTGCGAAACGCGATGGTACCGATGGGGCGAATCGCTGCGCGACGCCACCACTTCGAGCTTGTCGGCGTGTTGCTTCGACGAAGGCCGGCGGCCTTGCAGCAGCACGGCCCCGGCGTCGACCTGCGTCCCTTCGAACAGCCCATCGAGCGCCACGTTGGCCAGCGTCACCACATCGGTCGCCTTGGCCAGCTCGAATGCCAGCCGGCACAGGTTCGCCGCCGCGCGCCCGACCTTCGGCAGTGAAATGTCGACATCTTCCTCTTCCGGTGGCTCGAGAAAGCGGCTTTGCCCGCGGCGATGCGTGATCGTTGTCGGCTCGTAGGTCTCGAGTACGCTTTCATTGTCTGGCGGGCCGACCGTGACGTCGTCGTTTACGCCTTTGTCGACTGCCTGCGCCGTGCGGAGCACCGAGTTCGAGTCAGGAAACGCCTGCGACAAATCGTGTACGAAGGCCAAGTGCGAGTTGCCGATGCGAATGATCTCGCCTGGCTGCAAATGATAGTCGGTTTGGATTCGTTGGCCGTCGACCAATGTGCCGTTGCGGCTATCCAGATCGCGCAGCATCCATTGCCCTTGTGCCTGAAACACCTCGGCATGATTCCGGCTGCAGCGCTCGTCCTTCACGACGATGGCATTCGTCGGAGCCCGGCCAACGGTGATCGATTCACCATCCACCAGACGGAAAACATCCGTCCATTTCGAGCCTTCGCGAATAACCAGATATGCGGTCATCGAATAGTGTCTTACTTCCCTCTTTTTTCCTCTCCCTGTGGAGAGGGCCAAAGTGAGGGTGCCTCGAATACAGTTTGAACGAGCTTTTAAGAAAAGGAGAACAATCAGCCTTGTCAAAAAAGCGGGGCGCATGGACGGACCATGACCACAACCCAGCTTTCCAGACGAGGCCTCCCAGCCGCCGGTGGCTTAGCCTGCCGCGCAGCGCCTCCTCTTACAACTTATTCCGCGCAAGGGGGCATGTTCAAGTCGGATTGTACAGAACTACCAGTAGGGCCATGGTTTAGGGCAATTCTGGCCAGATTCGAGGGTGGCACGCCAGAGGCTCGGCGATGGGCGTGGCATTGTGGCTGGATAAACGTGTTTCCCATGCCCTTCGAAGACTCAGGGCGTGCCACCCAGGCCGAATAGTGCTTAACCCTGGCAATGTGCCAAAACTGTTGAAACCACTAGGGTTAGCGATTAGTCTGAAAGTAGATTGAGAGTTTTTTCCGTGCCATTCTTTTCCGACAGCGCGCAGCCACGCGCGCTCGCCGAACGGCGGAGGCCTTATTTCATGTCGTCCTTCTTTTCTACCACTATCCGACGGCTCGCGTTAGCTGCCGTCGCCATCGCCACATTCGGCATTACCAGCAACGAAGCGACTGCTCAGTTCTTCCGCAATGCGTCTGTCGGCGGCGTGAAGATCGACGCCGATGGGGTGGTCTCCAATCCACAAGTCGGTGAACTGAAGCAGCTTCAAGCAGCTTGGCAGAAAGGCTTGGAACCGGTTCCCGCTGATTTGGAAAAATGGACCGATCTGCGGTTCGTTTCGCTTAAGCAGTTGGAATCGGAGGTCGCTACTGCCCGTGCGGCTGGCAAGCCGCTGCCCGAAGCGGTTCGCTACATGGCTGGCTTGCAGCGCGTTCGTTACGTGCTGGTTTATCCCGAGAAGCAGGATATTGTGCTTGCTGGCCCGGCCGAAGGCTGGAAGATCGATTCGCTGGGTTGTGTCGTGGGCGTAACGAGCAACCGCCCTGTGCTGACGCTCGATGATCTGATGGTGGCGCTGCGCGTGGCCGAAGCGTCGAACGCGAGCGGCATCAGTTGTTCGATCGACCCGACGCCGGAAGGTTTGCAGCGTTGGCAAAAAATTTCACGCCAGATTAGTTCACAGCCTCCTCAAGTGGCTAGCCGCCAAATGGAAGAAGCCGTGGGATTGCAAACGGTTTCTGTTACGGGCATCCCGGCAACGAGCCATTTCGCGCGTGTGATTGTTGCGGCCGACTTCCGCATGAAGCGCTTGGCCATGAATATGGAGCCCGCGCCGATCGATGGCATGCCCAGTTATCTTACGATGATCAAGCGTGGCGGCGCGCAAAGCCTGATGCCTCGCTTCTGGCTCGCCCCCAAGTATGAGCCGTTGCGACGCGATAACGATGGTCTCGCTTGGGAAATTCGCGGGCAGGCCGTACGCTGCCTGACCGAGCAGGATTATTTGGACAATGCCGGGCAGAAGCAGCATTCGGGCAAGGCCGACCCGACCGCTCAGAAATGGTGTGACATCTTCACCGCCAAGTTTAACGATCTGGCCCGCGAAGATTCGAGCTTCGGCCAATTGCGCAATGTGATGGACCTGGCCGTTGTCGGCGCGCTCTTGGTCAAAGAGCGGCTGACCGATAAGTCTAGCTTTAAAGCGCCGAATCTGATGGGTGGACAGCCACTCGACGAGTATGCGGCCCCGCGGGCCGTGCCGTCGCAAGCCAGCTTTGTGAGAGCGGGGCGAGGTTGGGTCGTCAGCGTCTCGGGCGGCATCCAGATATTCCCCTGGGAAGTCGCCGACCGCACGGAAGTCTCCAAGGACCTCGCCAGCACTCGGCAAGAGTTGCCGGCGGCGAAGTCGTGGTACTGGCAGCGATAAGCTTTACTGGCATTCCTTGAGTCGAGTGTCGTCGACTGCTGCGTTCGCTGGGGTCCGGCTGCGCCTCCACCCCAGCCACCCGATCGGGATGGCAATCCCTAAAACGCTCTAAATCCAATCCAAGATCATTCATCTTCCGACGAATAACCTACGTGCCTTGGTCAAGCAATCACAATAACCGCAGCTGCTAGCGCCTCTACGCTTTCTTGATCGTGACTCACGAGCAGCGTTGGTACGTCGAACTCCGCGACAATTCGCTCCAAATATTTGGCCGTGTTCAACCTCAACTCACGGTCGAGTGCATTGAGTGGTTCGTCTAACAACAGCAGTCGCGGTCCAGAAAGTAGGGCCCGACCGAGCGCCACGCGCTGCTTTTGCCCGCCACTGAGCGAGGCGGGCATGCGATCGAGTAAGTCTGTCAGTTCCAACATCGAGGCAGCGCGGTCGATCGTGAATCCCGGCGATTTCCGTCGCTTCAAGCCGTAGCGGAGATTCCCGGCCACGCTCAAGTGAGGAAACAGCATGAACTCTTGAAAGACATACCCGATCCCCCGTTCTTCCGGCGCCAAATCGATATTCTTTGCGGCGTCAAACAGAACTTGTTCGCCCAGCGTGATCTGGCCGCGATGGGGGCGCAACAGTCCTGCGATCAAGTTCAACACGGTCGTTTTTCCGCTACCCGATGGGCCCGCCAGCGCCGTGATGCCACGGCTAACCTGAAACGCGTATTCCAGCGAAAACCCGGACGGATAGCGAAAGCAACAATCGAATTCTAGTACGCTCATCGCTTCAGACCGTGGCTCCGAGCACTCGTTGCCGTGACAGGCGGTCGAGCCACTCGCCAACGACCAATGCCGCGCCCGCGATTCCAATCGAAATCCAAACGAGTCGCATCGACGCCTGCATTCCCCCCGGTGCTTCGAGCATCGAATAAATCAGCAACGAGATCGTGCGGGTTTCCCCGGGAATGCTCCCCGCGATCATAATCGTCGCCCCGAATTCTCCCATGCTGCGGGCGAACCCCAGCACCGCGCCGCTTAAAATCCCTGATGTCGCCAGCGGTAGCGAAACGGTTACAAATGCGTCGATGGGCCTCGCGCCAAGCGTGCGGGCTGCTTGCACCAATCGATCGTCAACAGCCGAAAAACCGAGCCGAATCGGCCGAACCATTAACGGAAATGAAACCACCGCCGCAGCGAGCGCGGCGCCTTTCCAATCGAACACGAATCGCAGCCCCAAGTAGTTTTCCAGCAGTTGCCCGAACAGGCCCTGCCGGCCGAATAGCGTGAGAAGCAAGTAGCCGGTAACCACGGGCGGTAACACCAGCGGCAGATTGACTAGTGTTTCCACAAGAAACTTGCCGGGAAAGTTTCGTTTGGCGAGCAGCCAGCCCACGCCGATCGCGATCGGCAACGTCGCCAGTACGCCTACGCCGGCGACAAACAACGTCAAACGTACGGCCTGCCATTCTGGAGCAGTCAACACGATTCAGATCTCCTCGGCCTTTGGATCAAGGATGTTTTTCTACCTTGCTACCGCTCGCCAACCGCGTGAATCCGTATTGCTGAAAAATTCTGTCAGAGGCCGGCGACTGCAAGTAGTCATACAGTTTTCGCGCGGCTGGATTCGCGCCGCCACGTTGAAGCAGCACCAAAATGTACACGATCTCATCGTGCAACTCGGCGTCGAACTCGTAAGCGACTTCGACATTCGTACCCGCTTTGACATCTGTCGAATACACAACCCCCGCTTCAGCCTCGCCGCGTTCGAGGTAGCTCAGCGTGGCCCGTACATCGGCCCCGCGCACGATTCTTCCTGCGTTGGTCAGCGGCTGCAGCAACTCCAATTTCACCAGCGCCTGATCGGCATACATGCCTGCCGGTACGTTTTCGCCTGCGAGCGCTAATTTCGTTACTTTGTCGGAAAGCAAATCGACCGGTTGGTGAACGCCGCCAGGATTTCCCTTCGGCACGGCAATGACGAGTCGGTTCGTCAGCAACCGAGTCGAAATCTCCGCCAGATTCGTTTTTTTGACTTCCTTCGCCCACTTTTCATTCGCGGATAAGAACAGATCGGCCGGCGCACCAGACAGGATTTGAGCGGCGAGCGCGTTCGAGCCACCACTGTTCACACTAACTTGAATACCGCTCGACTTCGTGAACGCATCGCAGATCGCTTCCATCGCTTCGCGCGTGCTGGCCGCGGCTGATATGGTGAGTTTGTGCTGCGAGTTATTGCCAGTCGACGCTGTTTTCGGTGCGGTCGGACCTTTGTCGCAGGCTGCCAGAAATGCCACAAACGCCGCGAGCGTCCAGCAGACTTTCCACGTGACGTTTATTCGCCTGGCGCCTCTCATTGTTTTTGCTTGCCGGTCTCTGTTTCAGGCGATCCCTGGAGCGGGAAGTCCGCTAGGTTGACGACGCGAATCGTTTGCAGATTGCGAATCCATCGAATCTCGCGTTTGTCGTCTGGAATAACGAGCCGATAGAATCCGGTGCGCGCGCCGAGCGGCTTGCCGTCTTGCTCGTCCACAACCATCATTTTTCGGTCCGCTGTTGCAGGATCGATTTCCAAAAGCGAAACGACGATCCGGTAACCGTCTGTCGCCTCGCAAATGGCTACTGTTGGCGCCCCTTTTCCGCGAAGCCCGGCTTCGAACCTCACTCCGACCGATTTCAACAAATCCACGAGCGACACGCCGGCAAACGTCGATTCTCCCGCGTGCGTTTTTGCCTTGAACTGCTGCCTCGCCAATTTCAAGAACTCGTCCCGGCCGACTTTGTGTAGCGATCCTGCTTCGTCGATTATTCGCAGCACATCGCTTCCCGGAACCGGAGCGGGCTTTGGCTTCGGTGGAACCGTTGTGGTTTCAGCAGCAGCGACCTGCACGGCAAAACACAATCCGACCAAAATGGAAGTTATGAGATTCAATGGAGTAGTTGCTCCTTTTAAGGGAAAACGCCAGTACCTAGTCGCTATATCCTATCGTGCATAACGCGCCACGACCACGACTTGGTGCATTCGCGGCATGCTCGCGGGCATTCAATTCGGCATCGCTCGGCCTTCCCACCATCCAAAAATCGGCTGCCAATTTTAATCCGTTGAGCCGAGAAGCGACGGTTTGAGCGATGGCTGCCACGGCGCGACAGGCAGCAAAATTTGTGATCAACCAATGCTGTTGGCGGCAGTTGGACCAATCCGAGACGGATCGGCTATATAGCCCGGTCGTTCTGACCGGGAAAACAACACCTCCCCCATTCCACGACCGTGTCCGCTGCCGTCAAAACCGGCAAGGCGGCACGACAAACCCGCTTGTCACCTCGACCTTTTCGCCGTAAAATCCAGGGCTACCCCAAAAGCGACTTAAAGCCGATTGAGGCGAGGGCGATCATGAAAGACGGCATCCACCCCGAATATTACGAAACCCAGGTCTCCTGCGGTTGTGGCAACAAGTTTGTCACGCGTAGCACCCGCAAGGAATTGAAGGTCGACATCTGCAGCGTTTGCCATCCGTTTTACACGGGCAAGTTGAAGTTCGTCGATACGGCTGGCCGCATCGAGAAGTTCAAGAACAAGTTCGCGGCTGCCGGCTACGCCAGCGTCAAGCGCGGCAAGAAGTAGCTACTGCATCGCTTCTGGCTTCCCGATTCTCGGGAGGCCACGGCTCTACCGCTGCGCGGCGACATAGCCGCTATTCATCTTCCACGGTAGAATTTCCCCCGTAGGTCCGCCGAGCCGAGGCGGACCTCTGATTGCACAACGATTTCCATTGCCGCTCGGCTCGCGGCAACTACTCCATGCGCGACCTACTCGAACAAAAACTAGCCCGTTTCGAGCAGCTCGAAAAGGATCTCGTCGATCCCGAGGTGCTCTCGAACCCAGCGCGCATTACGGCGGTCGCCCGTGAGCATGGTTCGCTCGGCAAGCTCGCCAAGAAATATCGCAAGTTCAAGCAGATCAACAGCCAGATCGCCGAAGCACAGCAGATGATCGATGGCAGCGACGCTGAGATGCGCGAGTTGGCCGAAGCCGAGATGCCCGACCTCCGTGCCGAACGCGAGGAGTTGTGGGCCGAGCTATTGGAACTGACCGTCGGTGGCGAAGATGCCACGCGTTCGCGTGTGATCATGGAAATTCGCGCAGGGACCGGCGGCGACGAAGCAGCCCTCTTCGCCCGCGACCTGTTTGAAATGTATCGTCATCATGCCGAAGTCAAAGGGTGGAAAACCGAGATCCTGGCCCACAGTGCGACCGAACTCGGCGGCTTCAAAGAAATGGTGATGGCGATCGAAGGGGAGGGGAGTTACCGCGAA
>CAZGMU010000088.1:0-13358 GCA_964526975.1 uncultured Planctomycetaceae bacterium | reverse complement strand
GCCGTCGCCGTCTTCGTCTGTCAGGGTGCGGATTCGGCCCAGGAAATCTTTATCCTGCTCCGAGTAGTCGCGCATCTCGACGACATACATCTTGCCGTTCTCGTCCGTCGAGATCGCAACCGGATCGATCACCGTCGGCTCCGAGGCGACCAGCTCAATGCGAAAACCAGGCGCCACTTCGATCGTGGCTATCGATTCCTGCGGCGTCTTCCCCGGAACGCGCTCCAGCTTGTATTCGCTGCCGGCCTCATTGGCCGATTCCTTCTTTACGGCGGTTGCGGCAACCGCCGTCAGGCCAATGCAGGCCATGCCCAGCAGTCCCCAGAGATATTTTTTCATCATCTGCTTCGAGTCGTTGCGCATATCGTCAAGATTTATTTTGAAGGAAGACTACAACCCGGCATCAATCGGAACCGGCTTGCCGGAATCGACCGACTCTTGTGCGGCAAGGCACATGGCCACCGACCAGCGTCCATCTTGGGCGCTGCAACTGAGCTTATCGCTCGCTCGAATCGCCCGGGCCAGCATGGCCACCTGGTCTTCGAGTTCAAAGACCTCGCCCGTGATTTTGTCGATCTTGATCTCTTGCACCTGCTCGCCATCGAACGCGCGAAGCGAGAAGGTCGGATGAAGCGTGCGATCGAGCGCCCCGCTCCACGAAGCCCAAATCGCGCCTTTGGTGCCCGTGACTTTCACTGTTTGGTGATGCTCGAAAGCGGCCAAGGTTTGCGAGACGACCGCGTAACCGCCTTTCGGAAAATGGACGATCGCGCTGAAGTTGTCCTTGAGCTCTTCGTGGCCTGGCTGGCGAGAGCTCGCGGCCGCGTAAACTGTCGTCGGATCACCAAGCGAACCGAGATACCAACGCGCCAAGTCAAAAAAATGGATCGGCTCTTCGAGAATCCAACTTCCCACGCGGTTGATATCGTATCGCCAACTATCGGAGCCCAAGCGATAAGGGCGACGCGACAGTTCAACCAATACATATTTCGGTTCGCCGATAAAGCCCGAATCGATCAGTTCCTTCGCCTTGCCCCACAGCGACGAAAGCCGCAACTCATGGCCGACGGCAAACACTCGACGTTGCTTGTGGGCGAGCGCGATCAAGTCGTCGCACTCGGCGAGCGAGAGCGCCATCGGCTTTTCCAGAAGCAGGTGCTTGCCGGCGGCAAGCGCGGCCGAGGCGATTTCATGATGCAAGTGGCTCGGTACAACGATGTCGACCACGTCGATATCCGATCGAGCCAGCAGTTTGCGATAGTCTGCGTAGACCTGCGCCCGCGGAAACGCTTCGCCTGCGGCGGCCTGGCTTGCGGCAGATCGCGCGGCAATAGCTCGCAATTGAGCGCCGTTCGTTTTTGCAATCGCATCGGCGTGGAACCGACCCCATGCGCCAAAACCGATCAAACCGAAACCGAGTGGAGTATCCGACATGGAATCGAGTTTACCATGCGAAATGAGCCCTGTCACACGGCTCGATTCGCGCCTTTGCGAGAGATCATGAACGAAACCACGACGGCACAACGAGCACGGCGCAGAAGCCAATCAGGCAGTTCGCTTCGTTTAGCGGGCGTTCTTCTTGTTAGCAGGAACTGGCTGGCCTTGGTCGACGAGCAGTTCCGGCATGCGAAACTTGACAGCAGCCTGGGCCTCTTCCATCTGCTTGCTCAGCTTCTCGCGCAGAGGTTGATCCGTCACGAGGTTTTTCAATTCATACGGATCGCTCGCGAGATCGAACACCTCGGTCCACTCCTCATGGCCAGGGTAGGTGATGAGCTTTTGCGTCTCCGTGCGGTAGGCCAGCACCGTGGGCGATGCAAATTTCGGCTCTTTGAAATACTCGTAGAAAAAAGCTTTTCGCCAATTACCGGGCGCTTCACCTTCGAGGATCGCGCGCATACTGCGACCTTGCGTATCGGGAAGCGGCTTCGCGCCGGCGAAATCCAAGATCGTGGGTGCATAGTCGATATTGAGGACCATCGCGTCACTCGTCGCGTCGCGCTTTGCGGATTTACCCGGCACGTGGATCAACAGCGGCGTGCGCAAGCTTTCGTCGTAAGCGCTCCGCTTGTCGCCCAGCCTGTGCTCGCCCAAATAGAACCCGTTGTCGCTAGCGACGATGACGATCGTGTTGTCGGCCTGACCGGCCGCTTGAAGCGCAGCGAGCACGCGGCCGACGCAGCCATCGATCGCGGTGATGTGCTGCATATAGGCGCGGTGGGCCTCGAATGCGCGACCATCTACATCGAACTGGCGCCCCTCGCGCCGCGAGCTGGCCACGTTCGGTTTTCGGAATACTGCGGGAACGTTGAGATTGGGAACCGGCCTCGACTCCTGGCCGGCATACAGATCGCGGTACTTCTCCGGCAGGCTCTCACCGCCGCGCGGACCATGCGGACTCTTGAAACCGAGCCAAAGAAAGAACGGTTTCTCTTTGGTTTGCTGCTCGATGAATTTGATCGCGTAATCGGTCGAAACATCGTCGATCCAACCCTGTGTGGGAATTTCGCGGCCGTTGAGGAGGATTGGGCAGTTGTTGTAGCGTCCCTGGCCGATGAAGCTGGCCACATAGCCGAACCCCGGCCGATCGCGCTGGCTGTCCAGGTGAAACTTGCCGCAATAGCCGGTGTTGTAGCCGGCGTCTTGAAGGCGATTTCCAAACGTAATCGTTCCGGCCGGCAGCGGCTGCTGATTGCCGATGATGCCGTTCAAGTGGTTGTAGCGGCTCGTCAGCACGCAGGCCCGCCCCGCCGAGCAGAGCGAGTTGACCACGAACGAATTGCGAAACCGCACGCTATCCTTTGCCAGCTTGTCGAGATGCGGCGTTTCTAGCCAAGGAAAACGGGCTTTGTCCCCCTGCTCCTTTTGTACAACACCCAGGCAATCCCACCGCCAGTCGTCAGCGTAGCAGAAGACGATGTTGGGCCGCTTGACCTCGGCGGCATTCGATCCTGCCATTGCAAAGAAAAGCGAGACAATTGCGAAAAAAAATGAAAAGGGCTGCGCTTTGTAAAATGTTGGCATGATTACAGATTGTAACTCCGGGAATAAGCCAATGTTTCGGCGGTTATTCGCTCATTTTCCTATTGTAACGATTTATTTACCACGGAGGACACAGAGGGCACGGAGAAGATTTTTAAGAATCCGCAGATGAACGCAGATAAGAGAAAGGTAACTTTGTTTTGGCTATTATCTGCGTTTATCTGCGGACAAACATCTCTTTCTCCGTGCCCTCTGTGTCCTCCGTGGTAAAATATCTGTTTCGGTGAAGTATAATCACGGCGAGCACTCGGCGCAAACCAAACATCAATGCATTTACTCGAAGGCGGCATCATGTTTCGGCGAGACTTTCTGAAGACGGGAATCACGGGAGCGGTAAGTTTCGCCGCTCTGCAATCACGGGCATTTGCTGTTGAAGGCGACAAACCGCTACGAGTCGCGCTCATCGGCTGCGGGTGGTACGGCAAGACCGATCTCTTGCATCTGATGCAGATGGCGCAGGTTGAGGTGGTCGGGTTGTGTGACGTCGACTCGAAGATGCTGAGCAATGCCGCCGAGCTAGTCTCGCAACGTCAGCCGTCGAAGAAAAAACCGGCCACGTACGCCGATTACGACAAGCTGCTCGCGGCGGAAAAGCCGGAGATCGCGCTCATCGGCACGCCCGACCACTGGCATTGCCTGCCGATGGTCGCCGCTTGCCAAGTGGGGGCCGATGTTTATCAACAAAAGCCAATCAGCTACGATGTGGTCGAAGGCCAGGCGATGGTCGCGGCGGCGCGCAAATACAATCGCACCGTGCAGGTGGGATTGCAGCGCCGCAGCACGCCTCACTTGCTCGAAGCGCGCGACAAATTCATTCGCACCGGCGCGCTCGGCAAGATCGCGTACGTCGATATTCACAGTTATTCCGGCTCGCCGGGCGGGTTTCCTCCCAATGCACCGCCGCCGGAAAATTTGGATTGGGAAAGGTACGTGGGGCCGGCGCCGATGCGCGAGTTCAACCCGGCCATTCATCCTCGTGGCTGGCGCGGGTGCAGCGAGTTCAGCAACGGGCAAACGGGCGATTTGTGCGTCCATTTTCTGGATGTCGTGCGCTATTTTCTTGATTTGGGCTGGCCCCGCTCGATCTCGTCCACCGGCGGCACATTGATGCGCAACCCTGATGCGACGATGAACGTTCACGACACGCAGATAGCCAGCTTCGATTTCGGCAATGTGAAGCTGGTTTGGAACCAGCGCAATTGGGGCGAGAACCCCGAGCCGAAATTCGGCTGGGGCGCCACGCTCTATGGTGACAAAGGAACGCTCCGGCTGAGCGTCCATGCCTACGAGTTCACGCCGCATGGCGGACAACCCGTGCGCGGCGAGTTCGTCAACGAGCAAGACAAATATTCCGAAGACTTGCAACACAAGGAAACAGAGATCTACGCAGCGCCGGCCACGCGCCGCCATATGCGGAACTTTCTGACGGCTCGCCAGGAAGGAAAACGACCGGTTGCCGACATCGAGGAGGGGCATATTTCCACGGCGTGCTGCCTGCTCGCGAACCTGTCGATGAAGCTTGGTCGTAGTCTTCAGTGGGATGAGCAAGCGGGGAAAGTCATCGGCGATGAGGAAGCGAACAAAGGCCTCGCGCGCGAGTATCGGGGGCAGTACGTGCATCCGACGCCGGAGAATGTATAAGATAGGTGCCGCGAGCCGAGCGGCACCTCAACGAAGGTCCGCCTCGGCTCGGCGGACCTACTTGAGTTTCAGGCACACGAGGCGGTTCGCGCCTTCGACATATAAGAGGCCATTGGAAAGTGCTGGTGCGGCCCATGCGGGATACGGAAGCAATGCAGACTTTGCATCCATGTCGGTTCGTGGCTTGCCAACGACCGCGCCCGGAGTCGCAGGGTCTTCGCCCTCGCCGACGCCGTAGTCCCATTTGGCGACTTCGTCGTACTTATCGGGCGTTGGCCGGAGAATGCGAAGCGTGCCATCCTCGCTGAGGCAGACCAACTTTCCATCGACGAGCAACAACGAGGAACGTGTCATGCCCGGCTCGCTCCACATGACTTTGCCGGTCTTCCATTCGACGCAGCGCAGCTCAGCATCGGGAGCGTGGTAGCCGCTGGAGCCGTAGAGATAGCCTTCGTGCTCGATCGGCGTGTTCCAATGGAGAGCCATCGCCTGATTGCGGCGGCGATTGCGGTCGGTCCAGACTTCCGCGAACCGCGCGCCGTCGAATCGCACGAGCGCGCTGCCGACTTCGTAGGTTTCGGAGATGAAGACTTCATCGCCGACGATGACCGGCGTTGAGGCGTTGACACTTTCCAGTTTGCGCGCTCGCCAGGGAAACTGGGAAATCGTTTGGCCTTTCTCGGGATCGATCGCAAGCAGGTTGTTGCGGGCGAACATGAAGACGACCTCGCGCCCGCCGATCTTCGCGACGACCGGGCTTGAATAGCTGGCCAAGTCGTTGCCTGTTTGCCAGCGGACCTTGCCGGTGGCTTTGTCGAAGGCGACGATGGCCGAGCCACTGGAGTCGACATGACCGTTGGCTGTGTAAACATCCGGAGGACTATCCGGTGGGCTGCCGCCGATATTCACCAGCAGCAAATCGTTCCACACGAGCGGCGTGCTGCCGACGCCGAAGAAATTTTTAACGACGTGGAATTCCTTGGTCGTGTCGATTCGCCAGACGGGTTTGCCATCGGCGATGCGAACGCATTGCAACACACCTTCAGCGCCGAAGGTGTAGACATGGGGACCGTCGACCATCGGTGTCGCGCGAGGGCCGTTGTTGTAGCCGAGCATGTCGACGAAGTCGGTCGGATATTCACACTTCCAGATTTCCTTGCCGGTTGCGGCATCGAAACACTTCAACTGAGCCAAATCGCCCGTGCGCGAAAAATGAAACAGGCGGCCATCGCTAATCGCTGGCGCGGCGTACCCGGTTCCAACTCCCTTTTGCCAGACCACCGCTGGCCCCGCAGGCGACCAAGAGTTTGGCAATCCTTTCTCGTCCGACTTGCCGTTTCGATGAGGGCCCAGAAAGCCGGGCCAATCGGAAGTTGCCTGAGTTGCAGGCGATTCAGGCGGCGCCGCCGATAAACACGCGACTCCAGTAAATACGAAGGAAAGCAGAGCAAGAAGGTATCGAATCGTGTGCATGTGTGGTCGCCTACGGTGTTCAGGGTGTTATAATGAGGCTTACCCTCCGCGGCAAGGAAACGACGATGTCGTGCTCGAAAGACAAACCCATTCGCAAAGCGAAACCAGGCGAGTTTCGTTGCAAGGACTGCGGAGTGGTCGCGAAGAAAAAGAAGAACCTTTGCAGTCCGAAGAAGGTGAAGGAATAGCAGGCTTCGCGTAGATCAGGTGTTAGCCTGACACGCTCGAATGCTCAGCGGCGGGTTTACGTGTCAGGCTGAAGCCTAACCTACGATGGCGCGATTTTGTATTACCTGTTTGCTGCTAGCATTCCTCCCTATTGCCGGGCGAGCGGACGACAGTTTTTTCCGCGAACGAATCGCGCCGATCTTCGAATCGCATTGCGTGCGGTGTCACGAGGGGGAGAAGCCCAAAGGTGGCTTGTCGCTCGTGTCGGCAGAGCAATTTGCCAAGGGTGGCGAGAGTGGACCGCTCGTGGCGCCGGGCAAGCCGGACGAAAGCTCGCTGGTTGAATATATTTCGGGCGATGCTCCCGAGATGCCGAAAGATGGCAAGCCGTTGTCGGTCGATGAAGTCGCGGCGATCCGCCGCTGGATTCAAGACGGCGCGGTCTGGCCGACAGGCGCCGAGCTAACCGACAAGCGGGAGTACGACCTCAATTGGTGGTCGCTCAAGTCTCTTCGGAAGCCAACGCCGCCGGAGGTGCATTCGAATTGGGTTCGTACTCCGATCGACGCCTTCATTCTGGACAAACTTAGCGAACACAAGCTGCGTCCTTCGGCCGAGGCCGATCGGCAGACGCTTATTCGCCGTCTCTACTTCGACCTGATCGGTTTGCCGCCTTCGTATGAAGAGGTGCAGGCGTTTGTCGTGGACAAGGATCCGCAGGCGTATGAAAAGCTCGTCGATCGTTTGCTGGCCTTGCCCGAGTATGGCGAGCGTTGGGGACGCCATTGGCTCGATGTCGTCCATTACGGTGATACGCATGGCTACGACAAAGACAAGATGCGGCCGAATGCGTGGCCGTATCGCGATTATGTCATCCGATCGCTGAACGACGACAAGCCCTACACGCGATTCGTCGAGGAGCAGATTGCCGGCGATGTGCTGTTTCCTGGTACGGCCGATGGAGTCATCGCGACTGGTTTCCTAGTTGCCGGGCCGTTTGACTTCGTGGGGCAAATCGAGGTGGCCGAGGGGACGTTGGCTAAGGCGATCACGCGGAATCTCGATCGGGACGACATGGTGACGACCGTGATGGGCACGTTCAACAGCATGACCGCGCAATGCGCTCGCTGCCACAATCACAAGTTCGATCCGATTACGCAGGAGGATTACTACAGCCTGCAAGCAGTGTTCGCGGGAATCGATCGAGCGGATCGACCTTATCCGGCGGATAAGAGCCAGGCCACGGGGGGCGTTGTATTTGCAGCCGCCACGGAGTTTGACGCGCATGGCGTGTTCGCACCGACGCACGGCAAATCGCGGCCTGTGCATTTGCTGAAGCGTGGTAGCGAGAAGGATCCCGGTGTGGAAGTCGGACCGGGCGCCTGCGGCTATCTGCCGCAGCTTGCCTCACGATTCAACATGGTCGATAAAGATCGCGAAGGCGCGCGACGAGCGGCGTTGGCTGCGTGGTTGGTTGACAAGAATAACTCGCTTACATGGCGATCGATCGTTAATCGCGTGTGGCAGTATCATTTTGGGCGGGGAATTGTCGATACGCCGAACGATTTTGGTCGCATGGGTTCGCTGCCGTCGCATCCGGAATTGCTCGATTGGCTGGCCGTCGAGTTTCGCGATGGCGAGTAATCGCTCAAGAAACTTCATCGATCGATTTGTACAAGTGCTGTTTACCGCCAGTCGTCGGCAGGAAATGTGGAGTTTGAGAAGATTGACGGTGCCAACCAGTACCTGTGGCGTATGAATCGTCGTCGGCTCGAGGCGGAAGGGGTGCGCGATTCGGTGTTGGCGGTGGCTGGGAAGCTGAACCTGGCGCGTGGTGGGCCGCCGTTTTTGGCGTTTGGATTCAAGGATGATGAATCGCCGCATTATAATTACGAGAACTATGATCCTGAGGACGCGGCTTCGCATCGTCGCAGCATTTATCGATTGATCGTGCGGAGCGTGCCCGATCCTTTCCTGGCCACACTCGATTGTGCCGATCCATCTGCACAGGTCGGACGGCGGAATGAAACGCTTACGCCTTTGCAATCGCTGGCATTGCTCAATAATCCGTTCATGGTGACGATGGCCAAGCACTTTGCCGAGCGAGTGGAGCCCAATGGAAAAGATAATAGCGATCGGCTGCAAGCCGCTTGGCGGTTGGCGTTTGGGCGCGAGCCCACGGGCGATGAACTAACACCACTTGTCCGATACGCTGACCGTCGTGGCTTGGCGAATGCCTGCCGGCTGATTTTCAACATGAATGAGTTCGTCTTCATCGACTGAGATGCAGAACACCACTCGACAAACTGCTCCAATCGTGTCTCCCCCGCCTTCGCGGCGCGATTTCCTTTGGCGGCTTGGTGGGGGCCTGGGTGGCATTGCGCTCGCCAGCATGTTGGCCGATGAAGGGTTGTTAGCCAGCGGCGCGACACCAACTTCTCCATCGTTTCTCCGCTATCCGCCGAAGGCCAAGCGAGTCGTTCAGCTCTATATGTCTGGCGCCGCGAGCCAATGCGACTTGTGGGATTACAAGCCGGCGCTGGCGAAGCAGCATGGGGAGAAGTTCGATCCCGGCGAGAAGGTCGAGCTGTTCCAGTCGGCGCCAGATAAAGTGATGGCCTCGCCATTTACGTGGCGGCGGTATGGCAAGTGTGGCAAATGGCTCAGCGAGCCGGTCGCGGCGCTGGGCGAATGTGTCGACAATATTGCGTTTATCCATTCGATGGTGTCGAAGTCGAACGTGCATGGCCCGGCGACATTTATGCAAGCCACGGGGTTTGTGCTCCCGGGCTTTCCGAGCATGGGTTCTTGGATCAGCTACGGCCTGGGAAGCATGAACCGCGATCTGCCGACGTTCGTTGTGCTGCCCGATCCGCGTGGTTTGCCGCCCAATGGGCACATGAATTGGTCGCCTGGATTTCTACCGGCCGAGCATCAGGCCACTGTGGTGCAGCCGGGCTCGAAGACGCCGATTGCCGATTTGTTTCCGCCCACTGGATCGTACGTGACGCGCGAAAGCGATGCGGAGGGACTAGCGATTTTGGGGGAGCTAAACCGCAAGCATGAGGCTGCGCGGCAGGGTGATTCGCGGCTTGATGCGCGGATTCGTGCTTACGAGTTGGCCGCGCGGATGCAGATCAGTGCGCCCGAAGTGCTCGACATTCGCAATGAGCCGGAGCACATCTTGCGGATGTATGGTCTGGATAAGGAAAATACGATTACACCGGCCAAGGCCCAGATTGACACTCGGCAAGAGATCGAATACTTCGGCCGCAATTGTCTCGTGGCGCGGCGGCTGTTGGAACGCGGTGTGCGCTTCGTGCAGGTTTGGAGCGGTGCTGACAATGGTTTTCCGCGGCGTAATTGGGATTCGCACGAGGATCTCAAACGCGATCACGGGCCACTTGGGGCCGGTCTTGGTGTCGGCGCGGCGGCGTTGCTGAAAGACCTCAAGCAGCGCGGCATGCTGGAAGATACGATCGTGTTGTGGACGACCGAGTTTGGCCGGATGCCGTGCAACCAGGGTGCGGTTGGCCGCGATCACAACCCGTTTGTATTCACCAGTTGGTTGGCCGGGGGCGGCGTAAAAGGTGGCGTCAGCTACGGAGCGAGCGACGAATGGTCGTACAAGCCGCTAGAGCGCGATAAGCCGACCTATTGCTACGATCTGCATGCGACTATGTTGCGGTTATTGGGAATCGAGCATACGGCGTTGACGTTTCGCAACAACGGCATCGATCGGCGGCTGACCGATGTGCACGGGCAAGTGATTCATGAGATTATTGCTTAGTCTCTACTCGCGATAGCGCTGCCTGCTGCATTACGGCCGCTCGAAATACTTTGGTTCTAGAATAAATTATTTTTTCGTGCTCATTGAGCACGAGTTGGTTGAAGATTCGGCCTGGCGGCCGACGCTAAATCCTTGGTGTTCTCTGGAATGATTATATGGCATTGCAATTTGGTAATTTGTTCTAATCGAGCGGCTTTACCCACAGTTGGCGAAATTGCACGGGGTCACCGTGGTGTTGCAGGCCGATGGGGCCGCTCGGTGGCAAGTCCGGCAAGTCGGGCGTGTCGATTACTCGTTCGCCGTTGAGGTCGGTTGTCATTCGGCTTCCCTTGAGCGTGATGAGAAACACGTTCCACTCGCCGAGCGGACGATCGGCGTTTTTGATGGGGATGCACGCGCGGCGGACGGTTTGCGGCATCTTATGGTCAGTGCGATAGCCGTTGATTTCGCCGGAGCCGAGTTCTTGACTCCAGATGTTGGCCTGGCACTTGGAGGTGCCGCGGAACATGAGGCCGCTGTCGCCGGCGTCCAAATGCGGCCGGGTGACGCGTTTGCCGTCGTCGCCCATCAGGAAGTCGCCGTTGTAGAGCACAATGGGGGTTGGCTTTAGCTTGGGCTTCTCGGGCAGCCGCCATTCGGCGTACATTTCGATGTCGTCGTAGCTTTTCTTTGTCCACAAGGAATTGTCCTCGAACTTTCCCTTGGCCTTGCCATCGTAATCGATGACGCCGCCCCTGGTTGTCCAGTGACCAGCGTGATGGGGCTTCATGTCCCAGGCGTCGAGCGAGTCGCCCTCGGCAAGCGGTTGAAAGCCGGCCGCTCGCAGTTGCTCGGGCGTCTTCTGACCTGGAATCTTGGCGTCCTCTGCAAGTGCGGCGGATCGGCATGCGCACAATGCCACTACGATCCATGCGAAGAAAAAATAATATCGCTGAGTTACCTGCATTTTGTTGAACCTGCGGCCTTCAAACTGGTTTCGTAATGCCAGGAACGGCGATGGCGTAACGGCCGTCGCTATGGGGCTGAATTGGCGCGTCGGCATGCCAATCTTCCGCATCGGTCGTAAGGGTGGTAGTCGATTGCAGTGCTTCGTCCCACTTTACGATCTGGCCGGAATACGTGGCCATGCGGCCGAGGATGCCGGTCATGGTGCTCAAAGCGCCATACTCGGCTTCGTTGTACGGCGTGTCGTTGCGAATTGCGGCGAACAAGGCGTCGTGCTCAAGTTGATAAGCGTTGTTTTGATATCCCTTGGCACCGCCGGTCACGCGCCACGTTCGTTTGCCGTCGAGGAGTAATTCGCAGGCCGTGGCATCCAAGCTCATGATGCCTTTCGTTCCATGCGCATGCTCTCGGACGCTGTGCACGCAGCCATCGATCTGCCGGCATTGGCTGAACATCTTCGTGTCGTCGGCATGCGTAAACTCGACGGCATGGTGATCGAAGATGTTGCCAAACTCCTTGCCGGTGCGCACCTGTCGACCGCCCATGCCTTGGGCCTCGACGGGGTGGGCACCCTTGATCCAGTTGCAGACGTCGATGTTGTGGACATGTTGCTCGCAAATGTGATCGCCGCTGAGCCAGGTGAAAAAGTACCAGTTGCGAACCTGGTATTCGAGCTCGGAAAGATTGCCGCGCGGGAAAGGCGACTTGGCCGGTGGCCCACCGTTCCAATAGCAGCGGAGCGCGACGAGGTCGCCGATCGCTCCGTCGCGAATTTTTTGGATGGCTTCGAGATAGGATGGCTGATGCCGCCGCTGGAGGCCGACGCCTACCTTGAGATTTTTCTTTTTCGCTTCTTCGGCGGCCGCCAATACGCGGCGGATGCCGGGAGCATCGGTGGCGACGGGCTTTTCCATGAACACATGTTTGCCGGCGCGAACTGCATACTCGAAGTGCTGTGGCCGATACCCGGGTGGTTGGGTCATTAGCACTACGTCGACGCCACTGTCGATTGCTTTTCGATAGGCGTCGAGGCCGGTGAACTGGCGTTCCGGGGGGACGTCGAATTTATTGGTATCCGCCGTGGAGCGCCGTTTCGCGATTTTCGTTTTCTTGTTGGGTGGTTGCTCGCCTGCCATTTCGCGCTTTGCGCTTCGCAGACAGGTTTCCAACCGATCGGGGAAGGCGTCGGCCAAGGCCCAGAGTTTTACGGAGTCGCTTGTACTTAGCGCCTGAACGACAGCGCCCGTGCCGCGCGAGCCGCAGCCGATCAGCGCGATTTTGATCGTGTCACTACCAGCGGCATGGACCGGGGGGGCCAGCGTGGTAACGAGCCCGGCACTGGCCATGGCCACGGCGCCACTTTTCAGGAAATCTCGACGCGAGGCACTCGGCTCAAACAAGATTCGGTCGTTCATGGGTCCATTCTCGGGTTTCGTTCAGTCTAACCGGCACTTCCTGTAAAACCAAGAAAGCGAGGAAAAGTGTCGCGGAACCGGAAATTGTCATCGGGTGGCACTTCGAATGCAACGAGCAGCAGGCGTATCGATTTGTGCGATGTTGGCTGGCATAGTAGAAACGTGTTATGCGCATGTCCGGAAAAATCTGGTTGTTTTTTTGGCTAGCCGCGTTCGTTTCTGGTCGTGGCAATCTACCATCTCGATGGCAAGGATGGGAATGATACCCGCGACGGCACGCGGCCAGAGTCGGTTGTGTCTCTCACCGATCACGCGCTGGCTTGCGATCTGGCCGCGGGTGGCATCAAGATACTGAAGTTGACTCCATGAGAGCACACTATTGGGTCTGGGTTTTTTACGCGGCGTTTGTTGGTGCGGCGTTTGTGCCGTCCATTTCCAGGGCAGCAGAACCCGTGGCTACCGCCGTTCCGCAAGTTGAAGTCGTGCCCCGCGAGTCGTCCGACGCCGTGTTGCACAATCCGGACATGGGCTGGGTGCTTTATGAGAATTATCCGCTTGATCAAAATCCGCAGGGTAGCTCTACGCTGCTCCGTCTTCCCAATGAAAGCTTTCCGGGCGTCGATGCCGTCGCCATTATGTTCTCGTGGGAAGACGTGGAGAAGCGTGCCGATGAGTACGACTTCTCCAAGGCCGATTTCGCTTACGACTATTGGGCCAAGCGCGGCAAAGCGATTCAGCTACGGCTCAGCGCGGAATCGCTCTTGTGGTGGAACAACAGTAATCCGCCGTCCGGGCGTGGCGTGCCCGACTATGTGCTGGAGAAGATTTCGCCGGAGGAGAAGCAAACCCGCGAATTGCAGGGTGTGCCGTACACAGTCGCAGAC
>CAZGMU010000087.1:0-13380 GCA_964526975.1 uncultured Planctomycetaceae bacterium | reverse complement strand
GCGTGGCGCACTCTTCTCCCAGACCCAGGTTCAGGCATAGCGCCCCAGCGTAGGCGCTCATGCTCCCTGCCCAACTGCATGGCAACCGTAGAATCTGCACGCACCGCTGCGCGGCATGATGCGCCGACCACCGACGCTCCGCAACTCGTCGGCCGGCTTGGACCGTGGCAACTTGTAAAGCTGCTCGGCGAAGGCAATTTCACCCGCGTCTATCTAGCCCGTCCCGCCGATGGCCCGCAAAACCAACCACCTACGTACGTAGTGAAGGTATTGCGTAAGGAATACTGGCGCAATCGGCAGGCCATCGAGATGCAGCGCCGCGAAGCCTGGGTCGGCAGCAAGACGTCGCATCCCAACCTGCTACCGGTGCTTTCGATCAGCGTTGAAGATCCGCCGTTCTATCTTGTGACGCCGCGGCTCGAAGGCGTCACGCTTGCGCGACTAATCCTCGACCGCGGCCGGCTCAGCGTGCCGCTCGCGCTTTGGATCGCTCGGCAGGTGGCCGAGGGTCTCACCGCTCTGCTCGACTCGACTGGGATGCTCCACACCGATGTGAAGCCGGAGAACATTTTCGTGTCGCCAGCCGGGCACGCTACGCTGATCGACTTCGGCTTCGTGCAAACGCCGGCCGAAGCCAGCCAATGGGCCACGCGGCCTCTCGCCGGCACGTTGGCCTACATCGCGCCCGAGATGGTCACATCGACACTTGCCGCGGGCCCCCAGGCCGACATCTACAGCCTCGGCGTCACACTTTACGAGATGCTAACCGGCCTACGTCCCTGGAACACCGACGACCCGGCCGAGTTGGCCACCCGCCATCGCGAAGCCAAGCCGACCGACATCCGCGAACATCGCCCCGAATTGAGCGGACCAATCGCCGAACTGGTCCACTCGATGCTCGCCAAGAATCCGCTCCGCCGCCCCGCCTCGACGCGCGACCTAGCCAACCGGCTGATAAGATTGGAAATCGAGAGTTTCACCCTTCTATAAATAACTACACGGACAAATAATCAATTTACCTGAGGGCGTCCGGGAATTCTGGGTGGCACGCCCTGAGTCTTCAAAAGGGCGTGGAGTTGTGCGGTTCGGAAAGCCACGCCCTTCCCAAGGCGTCAGGGCGTGCCACCCAATCGTTTGAATTCCCGGACATCCTCAATCTACCTGATAAATAACTGGCCGGTATCTCGGCTCTGGTATTGGTTTCCCTTCGGCTCGAGCAGCATCAATCCAAGCCGACTTCGCCAATTCAACCTCGCGCAATGCTTCTTCCGGCGTCGAACCAAACGCTGAGCAAGCCTTCAAATCGGGAATATCGGCGATGTAGCCGCCGTCTTTGTCACTGTAGAAAATGTTGATGTGGTAGTCTTTCATAATACCTACCACCGTGGCTGCTCTTTCCGATAGCTCCAATCCAATATCTCCATCGGATGCACCACCGCCAATCGCTCGCCACGCTCGCGGGCTTCACGGGCAATCTGCAGCGCACAGCCCGCGTTCGACGTGATCGCAATGCGAGCGCCGGTTCGCTCGATGTTGTCCATCTTTCGCTTGCTCAACCGGGTCGACATCTCGGGTTGCGTCAGGTTGTACGTCCCCGCCGCCCCGCAGCACAGTTCCGACTCCGGCAAATCGCGAATTTCAAGCCCTGGAATCTGCGCGAGCAGGTGCCGCGGCGCCGCCTGAATCTTCTGCGCGTGTAAGAGATGACAAGCATCATGGTAAGTGGCAACCGCCCGAATCTCTCCCTCGGGCGGCACGAGCCCAAGCTGATCCAAAAACTCGTTCACATCGCGCACCTTGGCGGCCCAAGCCGAGCGCTCGCCCTGCTTCGCGTCGTGCCAATGGTGGCCGTAGTCTTTGAGCATCGAGCCGCAACCGGCGATGTTGTTGATGATCGCGTCGAATCGCTCGATCGGAAACGCTTGCAAGTTCTCATCGGCAAACTTTTGAGCCGGCTCGCTCGATCCGGCGTGAAAGTGAATTGCCCCGCAGCACATCTGCGCTTGCGGCACATGAACATCGCAACCGTTTTGTTGCAGCACCCGCGCCGTCGCCCAGTTCACGTGGCGAAACATCGCGTCGCCAATACAGCCAGTGAACAATGCCACGGTTGCCCGGCGACGCCCGATCGCCGGCAAAAACTCCGGCAGCGGTCCTTCGTTGCGGCGCGGCGGCGGCAGCATCTCCACCATCCGCTGCAACTGCGGCGGCAATAGCCGCGTGAACTGCGTCGCCTGCAGCAGCTTCATAAGACCCGTTCGCTGCGCAACCCGCGCCGGCAGCAGCGCCAGCCTCAGCTTCCGCGCGTAAGGGAACAGCCCAAATAGAATCCAACGATGAAACCAATCATTCTGCTTCGTGTTTCCCTCGGCCTCGTCCATGGCCACGCGGAACGGCTCGATCAACTTTCCATACTGCACACCCGACGGGCAGGCGGTCTCACAAGCCCGGCAATCGAGGCACAACTCCAAGTGCCCGCGTACGCGGTCGTTCAGTTCCAGCTTGCCATCCGTCACGGCCCGCATCAGGTAGATGCGCCCTCGCGGACTCTCATTCTCGTCCCCCGTTTCGACATATGTGGGGCACGCCGACGTACACAACCCACAATGCACGCAATCCAAGAGCAACTCATAATCGAGCGCCTTACCGGGATTCTCCGATGATTCCAACTTTTGCTGTACTTCAGTCACAATCATTTATTAACCACGGAGACACAGAGAGCACGGAGAAGAAAAAGAGAACACTAATCTTCACTAATCCAAGCTAATAAGCGAATAGAGCAACCACCTATCGAGCATACCACCACTCATAATTTATTAGTGAAGATTAGCGATGATTAGCGTTCCCTCTTCTGAATTGGTTTTCTCCGTGCTCTCTGTGCCTCCGTGGTAAATCTTTCCTAAAAAACAAATCGCCCGGGATTCAAAATACCTCGCGGATCGAACTGCCGCTTCACTTGCTCAAGCAACACGGTCTCCTCGCTGCGTCCTCCCCACACCAGATGAGGCGTCAGTCCTTCCAGCTTGCTCCGCAGGACGACGACACTTCCGCCCGACCGCACGGCCGCCGGCCGCAGCTTGGCCACCAGCAGCTTCGAAATCTGCTCCTGCTGAAACTCGCGAAACCGAACGATCACGATCCCATTGCCGGCATGCGCCTGGATGGTGCAGTTCGCATCTGCCGCAAGTAAATCTTGCAACACTCCGACCACGGCCGAGGGCCGTACCGCGATTTTCATCACCATCGGCGAGCCATCATCGTCAGCCGTCAACCCGCGATCGGAAAACCCAACCTGATGCTGCCACAATATGTCTGATTCCGAATCGGCGAGGCGACGACATGTACGGCTACCTGCCGCCGTCATCACATGACTCACCACGTCAACAAGCCAATCGACCTCCTGCTCGGTCCCCTCCAGTCGCAAGGCAAGCTGAATGCGCAACGAGCCTGCGGCAGCATCCCAGCCCTCGCCAACGAGAACATCGAGCGCCGCCGGCGACGTCTCCAGCAACGCCAAGCCTTCGAGCGCCTGCTCCACCGCAGCCAGGTCGGCAAAATCGCCGACGACCGTCGCAACACATTCCGGCTTCGGCACTACCTTGAGCGCCAACTGCGTAATGACCGCCAATGTTCCCAACGAGCCGGTCAACAACTTGCAGAAATCATACCCGGCCACGTTCTTCACAACGCGCCCGCCACCCTTGAACGCCACACCGCGTCCATCGACCGCATGAATACCGATCACATAATCGCGTATCGTGCCATGCCCATACCGACGCGAGCCGTTCCAATTCGTCGCCACGACACCGCCGATCGTCGCCTCCGCCGCTCGGGGCACATCGATCGGCAGCACCTGCCCCTCGGCAACGAGCGTTGCCGCCAAGTCGGCCATTCGCACTCCGGCCTCCACCAGGATCGTCATATCGCGCGGCGTGTAATCGACTACCCGATTAAGAACCGTGAGATCAAGGTTCTGGCCAGGTTGGGTCGCTGCCAGGCCAAAATCAAGCGCGGTACCGCCACCAATAGGATAGATCGCTTCGTTGGCATCGTGCGCCGCACGCACCATCTCGGCCACCTCGGCCTGGGCGGTCGATGCGTGCATTTGAGCAGCAGCGGTCGTGGAAATTGCAGTGACCATGAATGCCCGCTATAGCGCCGCCCTCCGTCCCGGGTGAACTTGCTCCATGCCACACGCCCCCGCCGTCGGCAGCAGCTTGCCCGGGCTCAACAGCCCATTCGAGTTGAGCGCGTCGCGCAGCCGTGTCATCACGTCGAGGTCGGCATCGGTAAACATCCGGTTCATAAAGTTCAACTTCTCCAGCCCGATGCCATGCTCCCCCGTCACGCTTCCGCCGCAATCGAGGCACTCGCTCAAAATCTCGTGGCTCGCATCGAGCACGCGCTGAATTTCCTCCGGGTTCCGTTCATCAAACAACAAAATCGGATGCAGATTCCCATCGCCAGCATGGAACACATTCACAATCCGCAAATCGTACTTTTCGCCAATCGCTCGAATGCGCTGCAAAATATGCGGCAGCTTCGTCCGCGGCACCACGCCATCCTGCGTGCAGTAGCTCGGGCTCAACCGGCCAATCGCTCCGAACGCCTGCTTCCGCGCCTTCCAAAGCTGCAGCCGTTCCTTCGCGTCTGCCGCAAAGCGAACTTCCCGAGCCCCGTGCGATTTACAGATCGCGGCCACCTGATCGCGCTGCGCATCGAGCCCAACCTCGAGCCCGTCGACTTCAATCAGCAGCACCGCGCCCGCATCGAGCGGAAACCCAAAGTGAAACGCCTCCTCGACCGCCACGAGAATCCCCTGATCCATCATCTCCAGCGCCGCCGGAATGATACCCGCGCCAATAATTCCACTGATCGCCTGCGTGGCATCGTCGACCGAATCGAACACGCCGAGCATCGTGCGCACTCCCTGCGGATTGCGCGTAAGCCGAACCCAAATCTTGGTGACGATCCCCAGCGTCCCCTCGCCGCCGACAATCGTGCCAATCAGGTCTGGCCCAGGCGTATCTTCCGTCGGGCCGCCGACCGTCATGATCTCGCCCGCGGCCGTTACCATTTCCAGCCCAAGCACATGGTTCACCGTCACGCCGTACTTCAGCGTATGCGGCCCGCCGGCATTCGTAGCGCAGTTACCCCCGATCGTGCAGGCCCCCTGGCTCGACGGGTCTGGAGCATAGTGAAACCCCGTGCCCGCCAACCGCCGATTTAGATGCCCATTCACCACCCCCGGCTCAACAATCGCATACCGATCGCGCAAGTTCACTTCCAGAATCTCGCGCATCCGCGTCAGCACGATCATCACTCCGCCGCCGACCGGCAAGCCGCCGCCCGCAAGGCTCGTTCCCGCTCCCCGAGGAACAAAGGGCGTCTCATGCTGGATGCACAGCTTCACCACGGCCGCAACTTCCGCCGTCGTCTGCGGAAACACGGCCACATTCGGGCAGTGCTTTTCGATCACAAACGCGTCGCACTCGAAAACTGCCAAATCCGACTGCGCATCAAGCACCCGATCGGGCCCGAGCAACTCGCGCAGCTCGTCAGCAATATTGGAGGATGCAATCGTATTCACGTTCGGTCCGCGAAGGCTACCTGGAAGCCGCGAGCGCGCACCGCCACGGCAAACCATCAATTATAGGTGCAAACCTCCGCGACACTAGGACCGCCCCGGCCGGAACGGCCGGGCTATATAGCCGACCCGTTCCGGGTCGGAATCAACGATGCCCATCTCGGATCGATTCCAGCTACGCCCGTTCTTCGGGCGTCGTCACATCCGGCACATCCACTCCCAGGGCCGTCGCCAGCGCAATCTGATGATCCTGCTCCTGGACCAGAATCTCGCGAATATGCTCCGCAATCGCGTATTCCCCCAACTCCTCGCATTGCTTGATGCGAACGCGGTAATTACGGATCGTTTCGTTCTCGTTCGCCAAGTCGAACTTGAGCATGTCCTGGGCCTTGTCCGATGTCTTCACCGGCTTCGGCGTCGTCTTCGGCATGCCGCCCAAGTAATCGATCTGATTGGCCAGCGTGATCGCATGCTGCAATTCCTCGCCCGCATGCACCGCCAACTCATCGGCGATGGCCATGTACTCGGCCCCCTTCAATACCTGCGAATACACCACATACGCAATGATCGCCTGGTACTCTCGCTCCAGGTCCTCATTCAACAAGTCAATCAGCTTCTGCCGTGTCAGCTTTGTCTCTTTGGCATCTTTAGTCGCCATCTTTTGGTTCTCCATAGGGAAAGAAATGTCCATCGAACACTACTAGCCGCAAACCGCAAATCACATGCCAGCTAAGTCGACGTCAATTCTAGCCGCCCCTATCGGCTTACCACAAACCGCTTTGCAACCAATAGCCGGACCGCCACGCGGTCCGGTCCCCTCGCCTTCAAACGACCACAAAACAAAGTGTGCCGCCTGTCTCAAGGGTGGAAGAGACAGGCGGCACACACGCGGAGGAGAAGCAGGAAGAACCTTAAACAAGAAAAAACCGGGCAAACCATTTAGCGGCGGCGTTTACGCCGCCCACCAACCACAAAACCACATTCACCACAAAATCACGACTCAATCGCCTCGACCGGTATCTCAACACCATCCAAAAACCCAGCCAACGCCCGAGTCCGATACGGCTGCTGCAGCTTGCGCACCGCCTTCGATTCGATCTGTCGCACGCGCTCCCGCGTCACCTGGAAAATCTTGCCGACTTCTTCCAAGGTGTACGTATATCCGTCGGCCAACCCGTACCGCAGACGAATAATCTCCCGCTCACGGTACGTCAGGTCGTGCATCACATCGTTCAGCCGTTGCTTCAGCATCTCGCTGTTCGTGTCTCGCAACGGATCATCATCACGGTCCTCTTGCAGGAACTCGCCGAAGAAATTGTCCTCGTGATCGCCAACCGGTTGATCGAGCGACAACGGCTGACGGCACATCTTGATGATGCAGCGGGCATCGTCGAGCGACAGCCCGGCCCGCTCGGCCACTTCTTCCGGATTCGGTTCGCGGCCAAAGAGCTGCACAAACTCGGCCGTCACCGACCGCACGCGGCCCATCGTGTCGATCATGTGGACCGGCAACCGGATCGTGCGGCTCTGATCGGCAATCGCTCGCGTAATCGCCTGGCGAATCCACCAGGTAGCATACGTCGAGAACTTGTAGCCACGTTGGTACTCGAACTTATCGACCGCCCGCATCAAGCCGGTGTTGCCTTCCTGAATCAAGTCCAGGAAGCTTAGCCCACGGTTGCGATACCGCTTCGCGATCGACACCACGAGCCGCAAATTGGCTGCCGAAAGAATCCGCTTGGCCTCGTCATACTTGTTGCGAGCCTCCAGCGTGCGAGCCACAAGATGAGCCAGTGTCGCCGGCGATTCGAGTGTAATCCGCATCAAGTAGCGAAGCTCTTGTAGCAACTCGCTCTGTTGCTTGTCGCTGATCAGCTTTTCTGGTTCGGAAAGTTGCAGCTTGATCGTCACCATCCGCTCGCCAATCTTGTGCAACTGCTGCATCACGGGCAGTAGCTTGCCCAGACGCAAGTTCAACTCTTCAACCAGCCGCACGACCTTACCCCGGCGAATCACTAGCCGCTTCCAGGCATGGTGCTTCTCGCTCTTCGTGCGGCGTTTATCAATCGCCACCCGGTAATCGGCCTGGTTGAGCCGCATCAAGTGCTTGATCGTCGCCAGGTTCGGCGCCAGCCGCTTGAGTGTGCGCTTCTTCTCCGATGTGTTCGTGACGCTGATCTCGATCGTCCGATCCAGCCGCAGCTCGCCGCTCTGCACTTTCTCAAGCAATTCGATCGCGCCCTGCAGCACGAAATCGTTACCCAGCATCAGGTTCCGGAACACCTTGCGGCTTTCCTCGATGCGGCGGGCAGACGAAATCTCGTCCGCACGATTGAGCATCGGAATCTCGCCCATCTGCATCAGGTACATCCGGATCGGGTCGTCGATATGCGACTCGGCGCTCCCCTCTTCCGGCAAATGATCGAGATCATCATCGCCTTCGACCGGCAGATCGATCACATCGTCTTCCAGCGGCAAATCGTCGGCGGCGCCAAACTCCGAATCCGAATCGAAGTCGTGATGGTTGTGGCTCGAACCTTTAGCGTTACCGTTGACCGGCGACTCACTTTTCTTGGCCGGCTTCGGGCCACGAGGCGAGCTGCTGCTGCGAACCGGTTTCACGTTGCGAGGTGTTTTTCCGTTCAAGCGATTGGGTCGAGCGCGTCGCACGGGCAGTTCCTCACGGTGTGGTGTCGAAGAGGCGTTGATGCTGCCCGATCAATGCACCCCCGATGCCGGAGCCGCCGGTCCGACTCGTAAGAAGCGCGTTAAGTCGTTAATGCCAGACAAGTTGCGATAAGCTTGGTGCGTACCAAAGACGAGGAGTGGAGACGAGCTTGTTGCCCCTCGGCAACATTTGCCCCTCTGTCGCGTTGCCGCAACGCATCAACTTCCCTCGTCCACGAAAGGCACAGCACCTACAATCACTACGACCCGAAGGGCCGAATTGGTTCGCAGAACGCCCCAGCGCCGCACAACCCAGGTGCCGGGTTTCGGGTGTCAGGTATCAGAATGAAATGCTTTTCTCCGACACCTGACACCTGAAACCCGACACCTCCTCCCTCCCATGTTCATGTCCAGCAACGCGATCGACGTAAAAGTAACCGGCCCCATCGGCACGATCGTCCTCAACCGCCCCGATCGCCGCAACGCCCTCACTCGCGCGATGCTCTCCCAGCTCTCCGAGGCATTGGGCGATCTCCACATGGAGAAGCGCGTCCGCACAGTCATCCTCACCGGCGTCGGCACCGCCTTCTGCGCGGGCCTCGACCTCCAAGAAATGCAAGCCGCCGCCAGCCTCGCCCACGACGAACAGCACCAAGATTGGGTCGACACGGCCGAATCGTATCTGGGCCTCGTCACCCAAATGCTCGAGCTCCCCAAGCCGATCATCGCCTCCGTGAACGGCCCTGCCGTCGCCGGCGGCGCAGGCCTCGTCCTCGCCAGCGACATCGTCGTCGCCACCCCCACTGCCCAATTCGGCTTCCCCGAACCACGCCGCGGCATCATCGCCGGAGTGATGGCCCCCCTCCTCGCCTTCCGCGCCGGCGCCAGCACCGCCGCCCGCCTCCTCCTCTCGTCCAGCTTCATCCCACCCGAAGAAGCCCTCCGCCTCAATCTCTACCACGAACTCGCGGGCGAATCCGTCCTCTGGGCCCGCTCCGCCCAACTCGGCGAAGAATGCGCCACCGGCGCCCCCGAAGCAATCCAACTAACCAAACGCCTCCTCTACGAAACCATCGGCGAACAACTCACCACGCAACTAACCGTCGGCGCCGCCATGAGCGCCACCGCGCGAACAACCGAAGCGGCGCAAGAGGGGCTTAAAGCGTTTATTGAGAAGCGGAAGCCGGAGTGGAAGTAAACGAAAGGCAAAACAGTAGCTGAACTCGCAAGAGTTCGGACGCGGTAGGAAGAACGAAGCGGGTAGCACGCTACGCCGCTAACCTTAAAAGGATCTCACGCAGAGGCACTAAGGCGCAAAGATTAAGAATAAATGAAACCACCAAGGCACGAAGGACACAAAGAATTTGGGAAGTGGCTATAAAAAAGACCTGCTCATTCCTCTTTCTTCTTCGTGATCTTCGTGCCTTGGTGGTTCAATTCCTTACTCTGCGCCTTAGCGCCTCTGCGTGAGTCTCTTTTGAAAAGGTTAACGGCATAGGGTAGCAAGAAAGGCTCAGAGCATTTATTGAAAAGGGGAAGCCGGAGTGCAAGTACATATGTTTTCCATTGGTGATCGAGTGCGCGTCTCTGACGATTGGTTCTCCGACGCGATTCGTGGATGGATCGGAACTGTTGCCGCACCGCCAGCCGGATTAGCAGATCAACGCAATGATGGCATTTACTGGGTCGAGTTCGACACGAACGTCATGGAGAACCGAGAATATCCCATCACTGGGGCCGAAATTGACGCTAATTACTTGGCTTTGGTCAATTGCTGAGCAGCGTACGCGTCCCTCTGGAGCAATTATCGGTTCTGCCCTACAATCATGGATTACCCCAAGTTCAGGCTCCCCACCACCCCTGAACCCTAAACACTGAACCCCGAACCCTCCCCCACCCATGGCTTCCGGAAAACGCAAAAAGAAAGTTGAAACCGTCTTCCTCGTCTGCGAAGAAACGGGCGACCACAACTACACCCTCCGTCGCAAGACCGGCGGCGAAAAGCTGAAACTCAAAAAGTTCAGCCCCCGCCTCCGCAAGCACACGCTACACACAGAGAAGAAGAAGTAGTCAAGAGTCGAGAGCGGGGAGTCAAGAGCCAGAAGCAGTGCAGCGATTCTGGTCTGACTCTTGACTCTTGACTCTCCGCTCTTGACTTCCCGCAGGGAGGCACGATGCCCAAGCGCTGGCGAATCGCGAGTCACGATCCGGCCCGCGTCGCCGCTCTCCAAAATGCCGCTGGCATCCCGCCCGTCGTCGCTCAGCTTCTCATTGGCCGCGGTATCTGCGATGTCGACGGCGTGCGGCGATTCCTCGACGTCAAACTCAGCGGCCTGCGCGATCCCGAAGAACTCCCCGGCGCGGTGTGTGCTGCCGAGTTGATTCACGCTGCCATTCACGCCGGCCGACGCATCACTGTCTACGGCGACTACGACGCCGACGGTGTTACTTCCAGCGCGATCCTGCTTCTCTGCCTCAAGCAACTCGGAGCGCGAGCAGACTCCTACATCCCCAATCGCATCGACGAAGGCTACGGCCTCAACCACGACGCGCTGCGCACAATCGCGGCCCAAGGAGGCGATGTCGTCATCACCGTCGACTGCGGAATCACCAGCGTCGAAGAAGCCGAAACCGCCCGCGCCCTCGGCCTCACCCTCATCATCACCGATCACCATTTACCCAGAGTAGACCAGTCGAGCCGAGACTGGCCTCAAAGCGATCCCAATTGCAACGGGCACTCGAAGGAGGCAGCCTCGGCTCGGCTGCCCCACTGCGCCGCGATCGTCCACCCCGGCCTCCCCAATTCAACCTACCCCTTCCCCGGCCTCTGCGGCGCTGCCGTCGCCCTGAAACTCGCTTGGGCCCTCTGCCAACAAGCTAGCGACGCCAAACGCGTCAGCGAATCGATGCGCGCATTTCTCATGCGCGCCGTCGGCCTCGCCGCCATCGGCACCGTCGCCGATGTCGTCCCGCTCATCGACGAAAACCGCATCCTCGTCCGCCACGGTCTCAACTGCCTCCGCCACTTCCCCACGCCCGGCATCGCCGCCCTCGAACGAATCACCGAACTCGATAAGAAAGCCGAGCTCGATTGCGAAGACATCGGCTTCACCATCGGCCCGCGCCTCAACGCCGCCGGCCGCCTGGGCCAGGCCCAGCTTGCTCTGGAACTTCTCATCACCGATTCCCCCGAACGCGCGCTCACGCTGGCAAAGTTTATCCACGATCTCAACGACCAACGCAAATCGCTCGAACGGAGCGTCTACAAAGCAGCCAACAAACTGGCTCTCGAAACCTGCGACCCCCACCAAACGCCGGCCCTCGTTCTCGCCGGCCGTGGTTGGCACCCAGGCGTCATCGGGATCGTCGCCGGACGACTCGCCGAGCACTATCATCGCCCCACCATTCTGATTTCACTCGACGAGCTCGGCGCCAAGCCCGGCACCGGCTCTGGCCGCACCGCCGGCGGCTTCGATCTGCACGCCGGGCTCTCCGCCTGTAGCAGCCATCTCCTCGGCCACGGCGGACACCAAGCTGCCGCCGGCCTTACGATCAATGAATCTGCCATCGAGCCGTTCCGCCTCGCCTTCTGCGACCACGCCGAGCGTGCCATCTCGCAAGAAGAGCGCATCGCCGAACTCTTCGTCGACGCCGAAACTCCTCTCACGGCACTCACGCATCAAACCGTCCGCCAGATCGAAAGCCTCGCTCCCTTCGGCCACGGCAACGAACGACCGATGCTCTGCACCACCGACGTCCGCCTTGCCGAGCCCCCGCGCCGCATCGGCGAAACCGGCCATCACCTTTTGTTACGGATCGAGCAACATGGCGTGGCCATGCGAGCCGTCGCTTTCGGCGGCGGCGACTGGGAAGACGACCTCAACCGCGCCCGCGGCCCCCTCGCCGTCGCCTTCAAACCCATCATCAACAATTTCCGCGGCCGCGTATCGGTCGAAATGCACCTAGCCGACTGGCGCCCCGCCAACTAACCCCCATCACCAACGCCCCCTTCATCGCTTGCGGCTTAGCGCAGCTCCGCCCACGCAACCTATCCGTAGCTGAATCCGCAAGAATTCGGATCTGTTCGGACCTGTGTTGTCCGAATTCTTGCGAATTCAGCTACCCGCTCCTCACACCTCCCTGTCAAGCACCCACATTTGGCCACCCATTTCTCTCGCAACTTTCTTGTAGAAAATGGCCACCTCTTGTGCTAGGGTGATTCGAGAAATGACCGTTGCGCGCCTACACCACCCAAGAAAACTTGCGGCACTGCGTTCATTACAAAAAGTAATATTAAAGCAACCTTGGATCAGGGCTAGGTGCGCAAAATTCGGGGGGAGAATTGTGAGCAGGTAGATACCCATCACCCCTTTGCCCAGAAATTTACGCCAAGCCACGAGACACACCTATTACCAGTTACCAGAGAACCACCATCCAACCGCTTGCGGCTTAGCGATTTTCTGCGCAAGCCCCCTACACAACCCGCCCCCCCTTCATCCAACACTGATATGACCAACCAAAAATCCCAGCGCCTCGCCCATCCCCTTACGACCCTTGCGCTACTGGGCGCCCTTCTGTGCCACGCGTTTCCCGCCCGCGCCGACGTCAAGCTCCCCGCCATGTTCACCGACCATGCCGTGCTCCAGCGCGACATGCCCGTCCCCGTCTGGGGCACCGCCGACGCGGGCGAAGAAGTCACGGTGAAAATCGCCGACCAGACTCACAAAACCAAGGCCGACGACAAAGGCAATTGGCAAGTCACGCTCACGCCCCTCAAGGTCGGCGATCCACTCACACTCGTCGTCGAGGGCAAGAACCATGTCGAGCGCAAAGATATCCTCGCCGGCGAGGTATGGCTCTGCTCCGGCCAGTCGAACATGGAATTTGCCTTGATTTCCGCCAACAATGGCGACCTGGAAACAGCAGCCGCTAATAACCCGAATATTCGTCTCGTGCGCGTCAAAGAACCCGGCAGTCAAACGCCAGTGGAAGATTTCGAAGGCGAATGGAAAGTCTGCTCGCCGGAAACCGCCCCCGGCTTCTCGGCCGTCGGCTACTACTTCGGCAGCGAGCTCAACAAGCAGCTCAATGTGCCGATCGGCCTCATCGACGACTCGTGGGGCGGT
>CAZGMU010000086.1:10209-13467 GCA_964526975.1 uncultured Planctomycetaceae bacterium | reverse complement strand
GGCCGGGCTTTCCATCGTGCGGAGCATCATCTCGCGCAGCTCGTGGCGGATCGAGGCGATCTTGTCGGCCGGAGCGCCAGTTTCGCGAAGCATATCAAGCTGCTGCTTTAGCTCATCCATCCGGCGCGACGTGTCTTCAAGCTGCCGAATCAGCGGCTGCACACGGCGGGTGCGGAGGCTCAACTCCTCGACCAGCACAAGCATCTTTTCGCGACGGCGAAGATAACGAACGCGGGCCGTGGCCTTGTCTTCCGCCGTCGCCTTCTTGCTGGTAAGTAGCAGGAAGTCTTTCTTCTGCCCCTCCATCAAATGGCGCAATAGCGGCAGATTGTGCGGCATGCGGGCCTGCACCTGCTCTTTGGTGAGTCGCTCGGTCAGCGACACCTTGATCGTCCGATCGAACGGCAGCTCACCGCTGTGGACGCGCTCGAGCGTCTTGACCGTCGCTTCCAAAGCGGCAAACGAGCGCAGCAAGTTGCGGCGGAACCGCTTGCGGGTCAGCTCGATCTTCTTGGCCAGGCGGATTTCCTCTTCGCGCGTCAGCAGCGGAATATTGGCCATCTGCGACAAATACATCCGAATCGGATCGCTCGACCCCTGCGGCAAGCCGTCGTTCAACAGGTGCGAACGATCGCCTTCGCTCGAAGTTTCTTGCTCGGCCAATTCGCGGCGGTGAGCATCCGGGCCGTCGACAAGCTCGATTCCGAGGCCATCCAGCGCGGCCAGCAGCGTGTCGATTCGATCGGTCCCTTCGATTTCGTCGGGAAGAAAGCTGCTGACTTCTTCGTAAGTAAGAGTGCCTTGGGCTTTGCCTTTGGCGATCAATTCTTGGAAAGCGGCGTCGTTAAGTAACATCGTTCGGCTCCTCTCGCACTTCATGTGCGACTGGTATGAGGTGGCGATATCGACAACGGCTGTGCGAATACGGGAATGCACATCCGTCGTCCTAACCGACAAAGGGCCTTGCTCATCCATAAGCAAGATAAACTCCTGTCGGTGGATGGTCCGTTGTTTGTGGTCCGTGGTCCGTTGTCAAAAAGTGGCTCGAGCATTGAACCACGAACCACGAACTACGGACAACTCACTTCTTTCTCCTTTCGTACTCGATCTGGTGTTTGGATTTCGCCTGATTGCAAAATTCGGCTAACAGTTGTTCGGCATTGTCGGCCCCTTGGCGAGCGGCGGCCAGGAAGCTGCGGCGTTCTTTTTCCTCGCCCCGACGACGATGTGTTTCGAGCAAATCGGCAAGCCACCGCTGGCGGTCCGCTTTCACCTTCAGCGCACAAGACTCGTCGAGCTGCACGAGCAGGCTCTTTATCTCCGGTTCATCGAACGTGGCCAGCAGCCTGCCGAAATCGCCTTCCGGCTGTTCTTCCGCCAACTGGCAGCAGGCGACGAAAATCCGCCGCCCGGCCGCCGAAGCAAAATCGGCCGGCTGAATCCGACCGGCAACTTGTGCGACGAACGTAGGATCGAGAATGATCAATTCCAAAATACCGCGATCCCAGGCATTCAAATCGGCCAGTCGTAGCGGCTGGCTCGGTGCCGCGGCACGATCCCCGTCGTCGGTCCGCTGATTGCGCGGCCGCGAGGCTGCTTCCCGGCGCAATGCGTTGAGGCGCGTGCGGAGCGATTCTTCCGGCAAATGAAACCGCCGGGCAATCCGACTGAGCATCTGCTCTTCGCGCAAGAGCGTCGCCGATGTGGCCCCTGCTGCGGCCGGGCGAAGTTGCGCGAGCGTGCCGAGCAACTGCTCGGCGGCTTGCGAGGCGCGGTGAGTATCGGTGAGTGTATCCAATCCGTTGGTCACTACTTTGAATTTGTGTTCGAGCGCGTCGACCGCCGTGGCGAGCAGCGCGCGGAACGGGTCGCTTCCATGCGTAGCAATAAAATCACACGGATCGACCCCTCCAGGCAAGATCAGAATCCGTAAATCGATCTGATTTTTTTCAAACAGTGCCAGCAGCGCATCCAGAATCTCGTTCGTGCGCCGCTGCCCAGCGGCATCGCCATCGAGCACCAGCGTAATCCGATCCGTGTATCGGCGCAATAGTTGCAGATGGCGCTCGCCGAGCGCCGTCCCCAGCACGGCCACACAGTTGCCGATGCCAAATTGATGGGCCATCAGCGCGTCGGTGTAGCCTTCCATGACGATCACGCCGTTCTCGGCCTTGAAGTTTTCGCGGGCTACATCCAGGCCATACAACTCGCGGCTTTTCGAAAAAAGTGGCGTCTCCGGCGAGTTGATGTACTTGGCCACCCCCTCCCCTGCTAGCTGTGGTAGCACGCGTCCACCAAAAGCCACCGGCCGCGATCGGCTATCGCGAATTGAAAACATCACGCGACCGCGGAACCAATCGTAATGCCCGCCCGACTCTTTGCGGCGCAACAGGCCCACGCGCTCCAAGAGCGGCGGCGTCCACTGCGTACCCCGAGCACGCTCCAAGATCCAATCCCAGCGGTTCGGCGCGAAGCCAAGCTTGAATCGCTGGATCGTTTCCGCAGCCATACCGCGGTCGGCCAAATACTTACGACCTAACTCGGCTTCGGGCGACTCCAACAGACAACGATGAAACTGCTCCTCGGCCCAAGCCGCAACGCGATAAAGCGTCCGCTTTTCATCTACGCGAGCCCCGCGAGCCGGGCCGTCCTCGGCCCCGATCAAACCATCCGGGGTCGAGGACGACCCGGCTCGCTGGTACTGCCGCAAATCAATCCCCGCCCGCTCCGCCAAAAATTCCAGTGCCTCACGGAACTCCATATTCTCCGAGCGCATCACGAAGCTGAACACATCGCCGCCGTAATCACACACCCAGCATTTGAACGACTGCCGATCCGGGTTCACTTGCAAGCTCGGCCGACTATCATCGTGCCAAGGACAGATGGCGACGTAATTACGGCCCTGCCGACGCAATTGCACATAGCTGCCCACCAGGTCGACGATGTCGACCGCCTGGCGCACCTGTTCTTTCGCATCGAAACCTTGGCCAAAACTCACCGGGCGAATCCTTTCGATATCCCCCTACGCCGCCGCTTACAGCCTAGCGGTCCTCTTCCGCTGGCCGCCGCTCCACCGGAACATCCAGTGAAAGCTGCTTCTTATCCTCCCCTTCGCGTCGCACCAGCACAAGCTTCGCCGTGCTGCCGATCTCGGTCGCGGCGATTGCCCGGCTCAGCAGCGTGGGGTCGGTAGCCACATGGCTATTCCACTTGAGGATCACGTCCCCCTTCTGCACACCACTCCGCCCAGCCGGGGTG
>CAZGMU010000086.1:1824-10199 GCA_964526975.1 uncultured Planctomycetaceae bacterium | reverse complement strand
CGCCTCGACCTGCCCCACGAACACCCCTTCACCAAGCCCCAGCCCATACTTCTTGCGCACGTCCTCGGGCACGTCGAGCGGCGAGATGCCGAGCCACGCCCGATCGATGCGCCCTTTCTTGCGCAGCTCCTCGTAACGCTCCCGTGCGAGCACGCTCGGAATCGAGAAGCTGATGCCCTGGTACGAGGGGCCAAAGATCGCGGCATTGATGCCCACGATCTGGCCAGAGATGTTCACCAGCGGCCCCCCGCTGTTGCCAGGATTCACCGCCGCATCGGTCTGCAAATACTCTTGATACGGGCTGCGACTCACATAGTTGCTGCTGCGCCGCGCCTTGGCGCTCACGATGCCAAACGTCACCGTATGATCGAGACCATACGGGCTGCCCAGCGCCCAAACGAAGTCGCTCACTTCGATCTTGTCGCTGTCGCCCCACTCGGCGGCGATCAAGTTGTCCAAATCGATCTTGAGGACGGCAATATCGGTCAAAGGGTCGGAGCCGATCACCTCGGCCTCGGCCGTGCGGCGGTCGCTCAGCCGAACATGCACGGTCTTCACGCCATCGACCACATGCGAGTTGGTGACGATATAGCCCGCCTTGTCGACGATCACGCCCGACCCCTGACCATCGAACTCGCCGCCGCGCTTCGAGCTCACCGGCCGCGTGATGCTGACCACGCTCGGCTCGACGCGCTTCGCCACCAGCCGCGAGGCCAGCTCCAAGTCGTTGAGCCGCGACTTCACTTGCTGGAGCTTATCGGTGGCGATGTCATATCCGGCTTTCAGCTCGTTGTACTTCGTCGCGTAGACAAATCGGCCCACCAGAAACGGGCCGAGAAGCAGCATCAAAAAAAAGACCAGCAAGAACAACAGCGCGCCCGTTTGTCGCGACGAAGCGGTGCGCCGCGGCGGCACGACGGGCGCCGCCAGGGGCGCCACCGCCGTCAACTCGTTTGGCGGCACGAGTGAAGGCCGCGAATGCGAAGGCGGGTCAAATTGCGGAGCGGCGAATGTGTCGTCCATCACTCACTCGAGAAAAAAACCGAGGGCTACCGCGGCCAACCAAAGAGCCCGCGAAGCGCTCTCATTGATTATAAAGTCGACCGGAAGAAAAGGCGATTGGCCAGCCAACGCCTTCTGACAAACCGCGTAATCCCTGCGACCAGCACACGCATTATCCATTCAACCGCCACATCCGAGGACAATCGCCCGCCACTCACCCTTTTTCGATCGAAAAGTAGCTCATTCGCAAGAATGCGGACCTCGGCTACTTCCGAAATTCTTCGTGTGCTTGGTGGTTCAATCCATTCTTAATCTTTCTGACTTTGCGCCTTAGCGCCTCCGCGTGAGATCTTTTAAAAGGTTAACGACACTGCTAGGCATCGAAAGCCAGACCCGCCGAAAGTAACTAAGGAACGGCTCAGGAATAACTTCCCGATTTTCAGAATAACCACGGAGACACGGAGAATTCGAGTGGGGAGTGGGGAAGGTCAAACTCCCCACTCCACACTCCCAATTTGCTTCCTCTGTGCCCTCCGTGTCTCCGTGGTGAATCCTATCGGCCGAAGTTATTTTTGAGTCATCCCTAACCGCCAGCAAGCCGTCGGGGGATACCTTAGCGGTTTTCAGGCCGTGCTGAGAAACCCCCACGACCCGCACCACATCCGCTCGCATCGAATGGAATGAGCCGGTATGCTCGCAGCATGGCCCGCGAACCAAACCAGTTCGACGAACTATTCGTCCCCATCGACGCGCCTCAGCGCCCGCTGCCTGATGGCGTTGGCCTGCCCCCATCTCGATTTTTTCCCACGCCCACCTCGACCAATCCCGACGGCCTCCTCGCGATCGGCGGCCGGCTCGACCCCGCGTGGCTGCTCGACGCCTACACACACGGCATCTTCCCCTGGCCCATGTGGGAAGACGAACCAATCGCCTGGTGGTCACCCGATCCGCGAGCTGTCATCGAGCTCGATGGCTTGCACGTATCGCGCCGGCTAGAGCGCACGATTCGCAGCAACAAGTTTCGCGTCACTCGCGACGTCGATTTCGCCGGCGTGATTCGAGGCTGCGCGACGGCCGGCGACCGAAAAGGCAACACCTGGCTCACGCCCGCGATGATCACCGCTTACTGCCAGATGCACAAGCTGGGCCACGCCCATAGCGTCGAAGTCTGGTCCACACTCCCTCTCCCTTTGGGAGAGAGCCGGAATGAGGGTAGCTTGCCCACTGGCTCTTATCCAAAGAAAGAGGGCATGCATCTGGTCGGCGGAACGTACGGCCTCGCGATCGGTGCCCTGTTCGCCGCCGAAAGCATGTTCCACCTCAAGCGCGACGCCTCGAAAATCGCCCTCGCGCATTTGGTAGCGCACCTCCACACACAAGGCTACAAGCTGCTCGACGTTCAGCAATGGACGCCCCACACCGGCCGCATGGGCGCGATCGAAATCTCACGCGACGATTACCTGCGACGACTGGCAGCAGCCATTCAAATACCGGCTAGCTTCGGCTAAGCCGCTATCCGCAGTAGCTGAATTCGCAAGAATTCGGATCTCTCAACCATTCGTCGATCGCAGGCAGCTTCACCCACCGTTAACGTCAGCACGCCCCTGCACCAATTTCATTTTAATACCGTCCACACGCCACCATTCGTGGAACTGCTCCACGTCGTGGACTTCCGCCGCCTTCTCGCGATCCAGAAAACTTTCTTCCAAGCGTGGGTGCTCAGCCGAATGCGCTTCCCAGTCGGCAAACAAACGAATCGCTGCAATATGGTCGGTAATATTGCCCAAGCGCTCCTGGAGCGTCTCGACTTCAGGATAAATCTCGCTGCGCAACTCCGGCCTGAAGGCGGGCGCAAGAAGCTCAATCGCATAACGAAGGGCTTTGCCTCGAATGCGGAACTCGTGCAACGCGGCAACGCCTTCAGACCCTTTCGGCAACAGATCGAGGAACGCCTCGCGAAATCTTTCGAGCTGCGGCGGCGCCCAGTCGCCAAACGTCATCGACGCATCAGCTTCGTGGTCGCTCCCTCGAGCGCCAATCTTATTGAATAGACGATCCGCCTTGCGAACGAAGGGGTCGTCCTGCCGCAATTCGTCGGCCAACCGGATGATCGCCGGCTGCACCGCCCTTCGCTTCCCAACCAAGAACTTGATTACTTCATCCCCCAGCGGACTCGGTTCGCGCTGTAGCCGCTGAATGAGCACGTCCAGGTCGCGAGCCTCACCAGCCGCACGACGAATTCGACGCAACTGCTTCTTAAACCAACGCTGCGTCTTCGGCGGCAACCAGTCGCGATACAGCTTCACCGCCGCAGCCGCGCGACGCGTCGCCACGCGCAGCCGATGCACGTGCTCGATGTCGTGATCAGCCAGATAGGCGGCGAGCGGAAGCGCATGGGCCACAACCGCCAAGCGAGGCTCCAGCGACCGCCGCGCAGCATCGGCCACCATCGTCTCCGGGCCAATGCCTTGAATCCACTTCGCGTTAGAAACCATCGCAGATGCCAATCGAGATGCACACAAAACACATTTAGCCCCCGGTCACTGACCGGAGGCTAAATACAACCCCCTCTCCCTCCGGGAGAGGGCCGGGGTGAGGGTGCCCTTAGACTCAATCGGCTCACCCCACACCATTATGCACTAAGCAACGAGCGGCCACAGCACGCGCTGACTAATCCGCAGCGACCGCTTCCGGCCCTCCAGCGTATCGTGAAAAGCCTCATCCTCCACTTCAACACACACCGGCCCATCATACCCAGCATCGGTAAGAGCCCCGATCCATTGCCCCCACGGCACGTCGCCAAGCCCAGGAATCTTGGCCGTGCTCCGCAGCATCGGCGGCTCGAGCGAGCCGACTTCGTTGAGCCGATCCCGGTCAATCCGCATATCTTTGGCGTGAGCATGCAAAATTCGCGAGCCGAACTCACGAATCGGTGCTACCGGATCGATCATCTGCATTACCAGATGCGACGGATCGTAGTTCAACCCAAAATTCGACGATGGAATTACCTCGAACATCCGCCGCCAAATCGACGGCGTCCGCGCCAGGTTCACGCCAAACGGCCAAGTTTCCGGCATCAGCATCGGACAGTTTTCAATTCCAATCTTGACGCCGCGATCCTCCGCATAACGAATCACGTCTGGCCATACTTTCTCGAACTCGGCGAAATTCTCCTCCAGTGGCTTATAACGATTGGCCCCAATGAAGCCATTCACATTCGTCAGCCCCAGTAGCGGCGCGGCGTCAATGACTTTCTTAAAGTGACTACGAGCCGTCTCGGCCTCGTTCGCGTCGTCCGACAGGGAGTTGGCATAGTACCCTAGCGCTGAGATTCGCACCTTGTACTTATCGCACAGCGCACGAATATCGTCCGCCTGGGCCTGAGTGAAGCCAGTGCAGTCAATATGGCAAGTCCCACCATACGGCCGATCTTCCTTCGCACTCGGCCAGCACATCACCTCAACGCACTGGTAGCCCTCGCTACCAGCAAAGGCGAGTACTTGCTCAAGAGTAAGATCGCGAAAGATCGCGCTGACGAATCCTAGCTGCATGGGAAATACTTCTACGTGATGCAAAAGAAAAATAGTGCAATAGCCGCCACACTGATCAATAATCCAACAAACCAACCAAGAGAAAAAGCCCTGAACGGGACAACGGCACCTGCAACGATCAAAGTCAACGCGGTAAATCCAAGCAATAGCTGCAGGCTTATATCTGCATACGTCCATTCATGGCGACCGCAAAAAATCAGTGCCCCAATGCCAATGGCTACCATCGCCACGCTCAGCAACAGCTTCTTCAGATTAAACTGGATAGCATTCACTGGGCGAGGATTGACCACAGCCTACGGAAAGCGATGAAACCAACAATATCATAATGCAGGCGATTGTTCGCATGGCCATATGCAACCAAATCACTTCAAAGTGGCACATGAACCGCTCGATCTCTCCACTCGGATTGCTCCGAACACGCAACAAGTGACAAGATTTCCTCAATGGCCTGACCAACGGGAAGGCGGTCGTTCAAAATGAAAACGCCCGCCATCGGACTTCCAGCAACGACTCGCTCGTATGCGTAATCTGGAAGAGTCGCGCGGTCATGCGTGAGGACGATGCGGTTGTTTTCAGCAGCCCATGCCAGAATATCGATATCGTCGGCCCCGGCAAGATTGGAGTCCTGCACACGAATGATGTCGAGGTTCGGGTCCCGCAGCAATAGGCCACGAACGATATCGCCATTGAAATTTTCGTCTGCCAACAGCCGCAACATGGCTACGCCTCATGGCTGCCGTTTTGGTATCAAACGGGCGCGAATCTCACTGAGGTCGCCCTGCTGAACCTCCAATCGCTGCCGAACTTCTCCAGCTTGCTGTTCTCTGTGAACCAAATACGCTTCTACTTCGTCACGGTGCTGTAAGTAATATGCGATAACGGCATACACGTCGGCCAGCAACAGCGTTGAATACTTCTGCACGATCGCTTCCGGAGTCGCCCCATCCTGGAATGCGCGGACCACCAACTCCAGCAAAACCCGCGAATCGCCGATACGTAGTGCGCCGGTAGAATCTTCTCGCAATGGAGGTGCAATGGTTTGAGCCACAAATACCATGTCACCATTCTCCTAGTTCAGATAACCTGCCAACACAAAACGGCCTGCACCTTCTATTCTATCCAACAATCCCACATGCATCTTGCGCCCGCTTCAAAACCTCCGCTGCCTTCTTTCGCGCTTTGGCTGCCCCGGCGGCCAGGATTTGTCGCACTTCATCCGGTTTCGCTGCCAGTTCCGCGCGGCGAGCCCGCGGTTCGGCCCAGAACTTTTCGGCAGCGTCGGCGAGCGCTTTCTTTACTTCGCCGTAGCCGAAACCGCCACGACGGTAGAGTGCAGCCATCGCTTCAAGGTCGGCTGGCGGTACAACATGCACAAGCAAATCGTAGAGCACGTCGCCCGCTGGTTCCTTCGCTTCGTCCATCGGTCGCGAATCGGTGACGATTCGCATGATTTGTTTACGCTGAACCTTGGGGTCTTCGAACACCGCCAACGTGTTGTTGTAGCTCTTCGACATCTTGTCGCCGTCGGTGCCCGGCACGCGTGCGGCCGTCTCCAGCACGTAGGCTTTCGGCATGACAAACGTGTTGCCGAACTGATGATTGAAGCTGCCAGCAATGTCGCGGCAGACTTCGATGTGCTGCACCTGGTCGGCGCCGACCGGCACCGTGTCGCTGTCGTATGCGAGAATGTCGGCCGCTTGGAGCACCGGGTACGTGAACAGGCCGGCGTCGGCCGACAGGCCCTTGGCGATCTTGTCCTTGTACGCCACACAACGTTCGAGCAGCCCCATCGGCGTGCCCGTCAGCAGAATCCAGCACAGTTCGGAAATCTCCGGCACATCGGACTGCACGAACAACGTCGCTTTATTCGGATCAAGGCCTAGCGCGAGCAAATCGATCGCCATGTCGAACGTGTACTGCCGCAGCTTGGCCGCATCGCGGACGGTGTTGAGCGCGTGCAAGTTGGCAAGGAAGTAAAACGCCTGCTCGTTGTCCTGCAAGGCAATGTACTGGCGAATCGCGCCGAAGTAATTGCCCCAATGAAGTGCGCCGGTAGGTTGGATGCCGCTGAGAACTTTCATGATTTCGTATTACTCTTGGGAACGACTCAATAACAACTTCCCGATTTTCGGAATAACCACAGAGACACCGAGGGCACGGAGAAAGCAAATGGGGAGTGTGGAATGGGGAATGAAAACTCCCCACTCCCCATTCCACACTCCCAACTCGAATTCTCCGTGTCCTCCGTGCCACCGGTGGTAAATCCTATCTGCCGAAGCTATTTTCAAATCATCCCTTAGCCGTGACAAGCGTACCGACAACGTCTGCAACACTGCTTACGCCCGCGATTGCGAGAGCTTCCGGCAGCGCATCGAGCACTTCCATAGAGGCTTTTGGATTGTAAAAGTTCACCGTACCGAGTTGAACTGCAGTCGCACCAGCCACGAGGAATTCCATCACATCGTCGATCGTCGCAATGCCGCCGATGCCGATGATGGGCGTCTTCACAACCTGCGCGGCCTGGAACACTGCCCGCAGTGCAATCGGCTTGATCGCCGGGCCGCTCAGGCCGCCCATTATATTACCGAGCATCGGTCGTCGCCGTTTCCAATCGATCGCCATGCCGAGGCAGGTGTTGATGAGCGAGATCGCATCGGCCCCGCCCGCTTCAGCCGCCTTCGCCATCGTAGGAACACTTGTCACATTCGGCGTCAGCTTGGCGATGATTGGTGCAACCGTCGCAGTACGACAATCGGCAACTAGCCGCTCGCACATTGCCGGATCGGTGCCGAAATCGACGCCGCCCGATACGTTGGGGCACGATATGTTGAGCTCAATCGCGGCCACGCCTTCCAAACCGCTAAGCCGGACAGACATACGCACGAACTCGTCGTGCGAGCGCCCGGCGATGCTGACGATGATCGGCGTGCCCAGGCCAGCCAAATACGGCAAGTGATGCGCGACGAACGCCTCGATGCCATCGTTGTCCAGACCGATCGAATTGAGCATCCCGGCCGCAGTTTCGATCGTTCGCCAGGGTGAGTTGCCGGGGCGTGGCTCTTGCGTGATTGTTTTGGGCAGGATGCCGCCGAGCCGCGCGACATCGACGAAGCCCTGCATTTCGCGGGCGTAGCCGAAGGTGCCGGATGCGACCAGAATCGGGTTCGGCAAACGCAAACGGCCAAGTTGGACGGAAAGATCCATGGTGGGCGTATTGTCCGGTCAGACGCCGCGAATCACAACACCTCAAATAAAAAACCGCCAAGGACACGGAGAACGCCACAGAACGCAACGAAAAGCTGCCTTCCTTGGCGTTCTTGGCGGTTCGGAAAACCGCTTGGACTAAATAATGCCGCCGTGCGTGCGGAGCGGTTTCATGTGACTTGGTTGATCGAGGAACCAGATGCGTTCCCATTCGTCCAGGAAGGACCGTAAGTCTTCGGACGTGTAGATCAACTGCTGCGCACGTCGGGCCGGATCGGCCGAGTACATCGGTATAAGACAACCGGTGGCCGAGGCCAGCCAACCAGCGGCCACGAGAGCTAAAATAATCCTACGCATGCGCATTCTCCCTGACGGATCTGCCCAATCATTCGTTGCGGCGTGACGGAGCGCTATGCTCGGACAGGCTCCCGCGCCTGTCGGGCAGCCATCCGCGGCTGCCCTGGTGGACATATCCCTATCGCCAAACCGTTCGTGCGCAAGGCACGATGATTTTCAGTTCTGTAATCGGTAAGTTCGTGCGCGGATAACGCGCGGTGCAGCGCGTACGTGCTGCAAAATGACAAGTATTTGGTGAAAAGCGGCGAGAACTTAACGACT
>CAZGMU010000086.1:0-1814 GCA_964526975.1 uncultured Planctomycetaceae bacterium | reverse complement strand
CCGCCTCCGGGGTCTCGATCATGGCGATGACGGCGACTTCCGTGTTCAGCGCCGAGGTCAACTTCCCTGTTGTGCGGTGATAGCGGGTACGTGCGGACGACCCTGGGCAAACCCCTGAATGCAGGGATTGCTCGTATCGGCGTAGGCAAAGATTCGAGCGAAGCGAGCCGGTTAGGCTCTAACTCGTTGGGGGCGAAGGGCTTCCGGAGTCAGGCGAACCGTTGGTGTAGGGGTGACCCGCGGCTTCGGCTGCTCGGCGCTCCATTTCGCGAACCCGTTCTTCCATCTCTTTGCCGGGCTTGAACGTGACGACGAACTTCTCTGGCACAAACACTTTGTCGCCGGTTCGAGGATTGCGAGCCTTGCGTGCGGCCCGACGTTTGACCTCGAAAACGCCAAAATTACGCAATTCGATGCGGTGGTCCTCGACCAGAGTCTCGACGATAGCGTCGAAGGTCTTCTGGACGATTTCCTTGGTCTTGAGCTGCGTCAGACCGATCTCCTCGGAGATGGTTTTGACAATCTCTTTCTTGGTCACGTCGGCATCCCCTAAGAGAGCTCGTCACTCGAGCAAAAGCAGGCCCAAAGAAAGGGCGCTCTTCATGTCCCAAGTGTAATTGTGCCAAGCACTAGTGTCAAGATTGCACCGTTTCGAAGGCCCTCAGCGCGGGTGTACCGGCACCGAGGCCTAGCTTTGTGCTCCAGGTTAGGCAGTTTGTGGTAAAGCTAGGTTGTCAAAGAACTTAGCTGCTGGGCGACCGGGTTCGTCGGGCTCCGAACTAGCGGATTTCGACGCAATCCATTGTCACGCAACGACTTGCGGGCGAATTAGGTGGACCGGTCAGCCGGTCGACACTAGAACGCTCGTGCCTAGTATCGACCGACTAATCGGTAGGCTTGAACTAATCGGTAAGGTTTAACAATTTCGTTTGGTAAAGCGTCGAACCCTCCCCTAGCCCCTCCCTATGAGGGAGGGGGACTTTAGATGCGGACGACTGATCTTTGGGCTTCGATTTCTGTTAGTTGGTACAGGCGGCCGGTGCCGCTACCGGGGCAGACTTCGCAGGTGTGGGCCCAATCTTCGGGGGTGCGGACGGTCGAATCCCAGAAGGGCCAGGTTTTGCATTGGCGAGGCCGGGCTTCATAGACCTGGCACTTGCGGGTTTTGCTATCGAGGAAGATGCAATCGTAGTTCTTCTTTTCGATGAGGCTTTTGCGCACGCCTATTTCGCGAACGTATTTCTTTTCAAACGCGGCCACCTCCATATCGACGCATTTGGCAAGGGCGGCGATCTCTTCTTTATTGACCCAGACAAAGCCGGGGGCGCCGGAGCAGCAGTCGCCGCAGCCGGTGCAGGTGAATTGAAGGCCGTCTTTGTACCAGGGCTGGGGCTTTTCGGTTGGCATGGGGAATTGAACCACTAAGGCACGAAGGACACGAAGATAAAGAAATAGGAGGGAAGAAGAGCTAGGTCACCATACGTTTGATGCCGTGCTTCATCAGGGGAACGTTAAAGTTCAATATGAAACCTAATCGTATGTTTGTAAGCTTCAGATAGGTCAGTAATTGAGCTTCATGAATCGGGGCAATTGCCTCTACGCATTTCAGTTCGATAATAACACACTCATCCGCCAAGATATCGAGACGAAAACCTGTTTCGACAAATACTTCTTCGTACCTAACCGGTAAAGCAACTTGTTGTCGATAGGAAATTGCAAGTTTGGTGAGCTCGTAGCATAGGCAGGTTTCGTAAACGGAGGCCCTGTAAGAAATCTTGTGTCAGCTAGCAAGTAGTGTGTAGGTATAATACCTC
>CAZGMU010000085.1:13060-13505 GCA_964526975.1 uncultured Planctomycetaceae bacterium | reverse complement strand
GGCGTGCCGAGCGCGGCGAACATGGTCGCGGCAAGCAGTGCCACGGTCGCGGCGCCAAGGATCTCATCATCAAAGTTCCGCCCGGCACGATCATCACCGACGCCGTTCACGACATCGTGCTGAAAGACCTCGCCGCGCCCGGCGATCAGGTGATCGCGGCCCGCGGCGGCAAGGGCGGCAAAGGCAACATCCGTTTCAAGTCGGCCACCAACCAGGCCCCCCGCGAATTCACTCGCGGCGAAGAGGGTGAAATCCGCAAGCTCACGCTCGAACTGAAAGTCATCGCCGACGTCGGCCTCGTCGGCAAACCGAACGCCGGTAAGAGCACGCTCCTCAGTCGCCTGTCGCGCGCCCGGCCGGAGATTGCCGATTACCCGTTCACGACCAAGTATCCCAACCTGGGCCGCGTGCAAATCGACGCGGATCACTCCTTCGTGTTGGCCGA
>CAZGMU010000085.1:9472-13050 GCA_964526975.1 uncultured Planctomycetaceae bacterium | reverse complement strand
GACATCGATCGCACGCTCGTCGTGGCCGACATCCCCGGCCTCATCGAAGGTGCCCACGCCGGCGCCGGCCTCGGCCACGAGTTCCTCCGCCACATCGAACGCACCCGCGTGCTGATCCACCTCGTCGAACCCGACCCAACCGACGGCACCGACCCCATCGAAAACTACCGCGCCATCCGCAGCGAACTCGTCCAATACGGCCACGGCCTCGCCGAGCGCCCCGAGATCGTCGCCGTCAGCAAGGCCGAGTTGCCGGGCGCCGCCGAAGTGCAACAGCAACTCTCCGCCGAATTAGGCCGCGAAGTGCTCCTCTTCTCCTCCGTCACCGGCCAAGGCTTAGACAAACTGCTCCACGCCGCCTACGCCCACTTGCAACAAGTTAAAGCGGAAGCCACGCATTAACGCTGGGCTGTCGTCAACCACATAGCCGACCCATCCTGGGTCGGTTCGCAACCAGCGATCCATCGACAGATGAACAAAGCATTCGTCCGAGAACCCGACGACGACGGCCGCGCCTATTGTCCCCGTTGCAAAACGCTGGGCCGCCCCGTCGACTACGGCCCACTCGATACACATATCCGTCCCGAGTCGCGCGGCAAGATGCAAGACTCCGCCTGGTTCTGCGCTTTCCCGCGATGCGACGTCGCCTACTTCAACCTCTTCGATGGCGTCGTGCTGATGGACGAACTCCAAGCACCGGTCTATCCATACGACGTGAACGCCCCCATCTGTGCGTGCTTCGGTCTCAACTACGATGATGTCGAGGCCGATGTCGCCGACGGCACACCGACGCGCATCCGCGAACTCCTGGCCAAATCCAAATCGCCCGCAGCCCAATGCCACAAACTAGCCGCCGACGGCATCTGCTGCATGGGCGCGGTGCAAGAACTCTACATGCGCCTCCGCGCTCAAAAGACATAAGCTCGACTTCAAGCCACCGCCATTCGTTGGTTAAGACGCTATCCGAAGAACTTCGTTTCAAGCAGCGGGCCACGAAAAACACAAAAATGCACGAAAAAATTTTGTGGCTTTTCGTGCTTTTTGTGGCTACTTCATTCCGTATTGGTCTTCAAAACCCTTGAACAGAAGGCAACCGAGATAACAGAGTATTCTCTGTTTCCTCTGTTACCTCCTGTTCATAAAAACTCTTCAAACAAACTCCTTGCACTAAACTATCGCAACCGCAATCCGCGACCGAACCCCCGTCGATTCTCTTCGGATCGATTGTTGTTCTGGCTGCTATTGCGTTGCTGTGACGAGTTGTTGGTGCTCTGCTGAGCCGAACTGGGATTCGGTCGCGGCGTAGCCTGAGCATTGTTCTTCGGCTGAGGTGATATCGTCGGCGCTGGCCGCTTCACCGGATCTTCCGGCGCGGGCATCGGACCAGCCTGTTGGTTGGGCGGGTAGCCTACGCTGTGCGGCGTTCCCGTCGGCATACTGGCGAGCGGCGCTTGCGTGCGAATATTCATCCTCCGCGAGAAGCCGATATCTAGCACATCGCCCGGCTTCAGCATCGCCACGATGTCCAGCACGTCCTGGTTCGTTTTTACCTGCCGGCCTTGGAGCGTCTCGATGAGATCGTTTGGCTGCAGGCCGGCTTGCTCGGCCGGGCTTCCCGGCGCGACTTTCGAGACGATGGCCCGCTGCTCTTTCGCGGCAAAGGTGACTCCCAGATAGGCGACCGCTTTCCCTTTGCCTGCCGCTGCCTTCGGCGGAGCGAGCTTCGATTGCGTTTGCGGTGCGTTCAAATGAGGCACCGCTTCGTCGGCCGCGTTGCTTGTGGCATCACGAAAACGCTCGTCAACTGTCGGCTCGCGCGTTTGAGCCACCGCCAATTGCAGCATGCCGAGCGTCACCAACATCCATCCCACGACGGCGCGACCTAGAAAACCGGTTCTCATGTTTCCCTCTCTTATCCTGGTTCCAAAACCGAACGAGAAATCCAACCTAGATTTCGTCGCGCGATTACGCCAGAGGGAACAAAAGTTTATGGCTTGCTAGCCAGCAGCCGCTGAGGGAGGGCTACACTGCATCTTCGGCAAAAAGAACCGATAAACGCCGCCGCCCTCTAACGAGCCAGCACGACGAACATCAGAATCGCGACAAAATGACAGGTGCTGCCAGCGATCACAAACAGATGCCACACCGCATGAAACTGCCGCACTCGGCGATCGTTTACCCAGAACACCAGGCCAACTGTATAGAATGCCACGCCGAGCAGCATCCACCACAACGCTCCCGTCGATACCACTCCCATCAATCGGGGCACACAGATGAACGGAATCATCCCCAGCACGATGCAAGGCCACATCGCAACCTGCTCCACGCGGTAAGCGAAGAACACCTTCGACGAGAATCCCCACAGCGCGATTCCCCACACCAGCGCAAGCACGATCCACCAGGGCGTCGTCCGCAGGTAGGCCATCGAGAAGGGCGTGTAAGTCGCCGCGATCAGCAGATAGATCGCCCCTTGATCGAGCGCTCGGAACATCGTTCGCAGCTTCGGCGTTTCGAACGTGTGCGACAACGTCGACATCGCATACACGCTGATCAGGCTGAACAAGTAAATGCCGCAACCAGCCGCTCGCCAACCATCGCCGTTGCCTAGCACCTTCACCATCACGGCCACGCCCACGAGGCTCAATAGCAGGCCAATGCCGTGCGTAATCCGATTGGCCAATTCCTCGGCCGGAGACAGCATCGTCGATAAAGTCAGTTGAACCTTGGCAGTCGTCGCTTGGCAGGCCATCGCAGAGGTCCTCATCGAGCGGAGTGAGCGACACCGCGGGGCCTCGCCCAAGTGGTGTCCCCCCTCTCGTACGGACGGATTGCGATTTGTTACAGCGGTCTCGGAATTCAGACACGCCGTGCTCGATGCCGCCATAAGATTCGGCCTTTATTTACGCGCGAAAAATCGCTTGTGGGCGTATGTCTGGAACCAAGGGCCGACCAAAAAATGCCTGCTAGCTAGCCGTACCGACCCTATTTAGGATAAAAACAATTTAATCACCTGGATTCACCCGACAACCCCTAATGTAGGATCACCTCATGAGAAACCTGTGGCATTTCACGCTTTTGGTCGCCGTAATCGTTGTAGCCAGCAAGGTTTCCGCCGCTTCTCCCAAATCCGACGAAAAAGCCCCCAAACCCGATGCCGACGGTTGGTACACCCTGTTCAATGGCAAAGACCTTACCAGCTGGAAGCGCTCCGAAGACAACCCCGAAACATTCAAAGTCGTCGACGGCGAGATCGTCGTCCGCGGCAAGGTTTGTCATCTCTATTACGACGGTCCGGTCAACGATGCCAACTTCAAAAACTTCGAATGGAAGTGCGACGTTCTGACCAAGCCCGGCGCGAACTCGGGCATGTACTTCCACACCAAGTACCAACCGGGCGGCTTTCCCAGCACCGGCATCGAGTGCCAGGTCGACAATTCACACACAGACCCGCGCCGCACCGGCAGCCTCTACCGGCTCAAAGACATCATGAACGACTCACCTGCCAAAGATAATGAGTGGTTCACGCAAACCGTCATCGTCCAAGGCGACAAGATCACCGTGAAGGTCAACGACAAAGT
>CAZGMU010000085.1:6917-9382 GCA_964526975.1 uncultured Planctomycetaceae bacterium | reverse complement strand
CGCCCTCCAAGGCCACGACCCCGGCAGCGAAGTCCACTACAAAAACATCAAAGTGAAGCCGCTGCCATGAGATGGTTGGGAGTCGATAGCTGAGAGTTGAGTCCCCCCATCGCTTGCGGTTTAGCTCACCCCTCAACACGAACCCCTCATCCCTCCCACCAATTCATCAACCATCTCCGGCGTGTGGTGATAACACAAACTCACCCGCAGCAGCGATTCCCCCTCCGGCACCGTCGGTGGCCGAATCCCCGGCACGAAGAACCCGGCCTCGCGTAGCGCGCTAGCCATGCGCATCGTCCGATCCGCGTCACCCAGAACGATCGGAATGATTTGGCTCTCGCTCGCGCCTACATTCCAGCCCGCTGCGCGCAGCCGATCCCTCAGCGCGGCCGCACTGCGCAACAGCGTTTCCCGCCGCTCTGGTTCGCGCTCCACGATCTCCAGCGCCGCAATCGCCGCCGCGCTTGTCGCCGGCGGCTGTGCCGTCGAAAACACATAGGTCCTGGCTCGATTCGCCAGCCAGTCGATCAGCGATTGCTTGCCACAAATAAATCCTCCGCTTGAACCAAGCGCCTTGCTTAGAGTACCCACGCGTATCTGCACTCGCTCGTGCAGAGCAAGGGAGACTACCGCCATCTGCTCCGCCACCCCACGCCCATTCCTTCCAAACACCCCCGTCGCATGCGCCTCGTCCACCATCAACATCGCGCCATATTGCTCCGCCACCTCCGCCATCTCCACTAGCGGCGCGAGATCGCCATCCATACTGAACAACGAATCCGTCACTACCAGCCGACGACGGAAGTCGCCGGTTTCTTTCAGCAGCCTCTCCAAGTCATTGCAATCGCAATGCCGATACACAAATCGAGCCGCCCGCGACAACCGACAACCGTCGATAAGGCTCGCGTGATTCTTCGCATCGCAGAAAATCGCGTCCCCTTCTTCCACGAGCGCCGGCACGATCCCCGCATTGGCTGCAAACCCAGAAGGGAAAACCAGCGCCGCCTCGGTCCCTTCGAACTCAGCCAGCCGTCGCTCCAACTCCGCGTGTGATTCGCTCCGCCCACTCACGAGCGGACTAGCCCCGCCGCCCCAACCCTCGCGCTCACTCGCAACTCGCGCCGCTTCGGCCAGTCGCCCATCCGCCGCGAGCCCGAGATAATCGTTCGACCCGAAGTTAATCAGCTCGCGCCCATCCAGCACCACCCGCGCCGCCTGCGCAGCCCCACGCACCGCCAACCGCCGCCGCAACCCCGCGCGATCCAATCCCGCGAGCGCTTCATCAACCCATCCCAAAGGATCGCGCGAACCAGCCGACATCATTCCCCCTCTCCCAACCTTTTTCTCCCACTTTGCTTCATTCCCATTCTAGTTTGACAACCCACCGCGCCCCCGAAACAATGACGCTAAGGAATGACTCCAAAATAACTTCAGTAGATGGGATTCACCACGGAGACACGGAGGACACAGAGAAAAAACCAGGAGATAAGAACGCTAATCTTCACTAACCTTCGCTAATGAAGAGAAAAACTATTTCTGTCTCTTCATACCACCTGATTGATTAGCGTGGATTCGCGATCTTTAATTCCTCCTTCTCTCTTCTCTGTGCCCTCCGTGCCTCCGTGGTAATTCTGGAATGGAAAGTAGGGAAGTCGAAGTTATAGTCAAGGCATTCCTAAACTGCAAAAATGCCGCTAATTCAGCCGACTGCGGCCCACGGAACTTTCTTCCTCCTGCAAGCGTCTAACCCACGAGCCAAGCTTGAGCGACGACGCCTCACTGATTGCGGCCACGCTGGGCGGCGACACCGCCGCCTTCGGCCATTTGGTCCAGCGCTACCAGGACAGGTTGTTCAACTCCCTCCTGCGCCTGTTGGGCTCGGCCGACGACGCGGCCGACATCGTGCAGGACGCCTTCGTTCAAGCCTACACGAAACTCGAGTCGTTTCGCGGCGGTTCCCAATTTTACACCTGGTTGTATCGCATCGCCTTGAACCTGGCCATGAGCCACCTGCGCCGCCAGCGCAAGAAGTCGTCGCTCGATGAAATGAAAACCCTGTTAGGCGAAGAACCCACCGATGGTCAGGCCTTGCCCGATGCCAACATCATGGAGCGCGAGCGGGCCGAGCTTGTGCATTCCGCCTTGAGTGAATTGAGTGCCGATCACCGTCAAATTTTAGTGCTGCGTGAAATCGAAGGATTCAGCTACGAAGAAATCGCCGAGATTTTAGACACGCCAGTCGGAACCGTGCGCAGCCGCCTGTTCCGTGCCCGCCTCGAAATGCGCGATCTCCTCACACCGCGATTGCACATAGAGAAAATCGTCGACACACGATGACCGATCAACCTTCCAACTATGACCTCGCTGACGAACTGCTGAGCGCCTACGTCGACGGCGAGCTCACCGCGAGCGAGCGCGCTGCCGTCGAGGCTCGCCTCGCCACTGATCCGGCCGCCCAAAAGCTG
>CAZGMU010000085.1:0-6907 GCA_964526975.1 uncultured Planctomycetaceae bacterium | reverse complement strand
CCGTCTCGCAGTCCGTTCAGGCAATGCCTACCGTTGGCCTCGGCCGCGATCTGAGCCAAGAGATTCTCCACCGCGCTAGCAAATCTGCCACCGCGCCGTCCGCCAATGCCCCCGAGCCCACCACTCTCATCGATACCATGCCGAAGATCCGCGCCTTCGGCTCAACGCGATCTTGGCTCTGGGCCTCGCTGGCGCTCGCCGCCGGGCTGCTCATCATGTTCGTTCAGCGGGGCGACGAAACGAAGAATCTTCCTCCGCTCGCCGCGCGCGATCGCGAAGCTACCGAGATGAAGCCTGCGGAAGGAGTCGCCGATTCGAGCGGTCGGTTGCCCGCGTCTGCGACGGCTCCTGCCTCGCCACCGCCCGCCAGTATCGCTGCCACCGATAGATACTCGCAGGACAACCATCTCGATGCATTAGCCTCTCCACAATCTGGCCCCACTGGGGCTAAAGGCTTCGCCGGCGGCGGTCAAAAATTCACCGAGCCCGCGCTTGGCCTTCCCACTGGCGCGCCCGCTTCAGCGGAAGACGAATCGACAAACAAGCCCGATCAACCCGCGCCGGCTTCCCCTGCCGACTCGGCGCTCGCCGCGTCGGACAAGTCGATGCCCGATAAATTCTCCCGCTCCGCAAATCCAGAAGGTCGCCTGAGCGGAACTGCCGGGGCTGTCGGTTCCGCCGCCGGCGCTGCCGCACAACAATACAAAGCCGAGGCCGCCAGCCGTTCCTCGTCGGCACAGCCGTTCACCGTCGTCCGTCTCGTCGCTCGGCCAGCCGCGCTGCAAAACGGTTCGTTCGAGCGACTGTTGGCCAACCATCAAATCGAATTCGTCTCTCCACCTGTCGAGGAGAAATCACGCGCCATCGGCGGCGAACTTGCCAAACCAGCGCCTGCTGCCGACGAGCTCAAACGGAAAGCGGCCCAGCGCGCCGAATCGCTGGCCGATCGAAGTGAACTGGTCCTCGTCGAAGCCCCTGGGCAAGCCATCGAGTCGTTCCTCGCCGATCTCAACAAAAACGCGACCGACTTCCCCAGCATCGCCGTCAGCGAAGAATCCAGCCAGCTTCTGGCCGATGTCAAAAGCGCATCGCCCGAGCAGCCGGCCGAGACCCGCTCGAATCTATCTCGTTTCAACCGCAGCCTGGATTCCAATACAAACGGCGCACCACCAACAGATAACACCACCAATGAATCTCTCGCCCGCCGCTTGCTGCGTAGCGCCCCATCCTCTCCCAACCTCCGCCACGCCCGTGCGCGAGCAGAGCAGAGCGCCCGCCGCCAACTCGAGGCGGCTACAACCGCGCGAACCCCCGCATCGCAGACTCAATCCGCCGCCGAAGCCCAACGAACCAGCACTCGCCACCAAACCGTGCTGTTCGTCATTATTCCCGAGTCGCCCGCCCCATCTGGTCCTCCAACCGACGATCGGCCAAAATAATCTGCGTCACGAATTGATTCCGCGATCCCCATGCCGCAAGGAGCCCCCATCATGTCCGACGTCACCATCCGTCTTCGCCCCCATGGCCCGTTCGTCGTCGAAGGCCCCTTCACGCTGATCGACTCCCGCGGCGCTAAGTTCGAAATCCCCGCCAACAAGCCCGCCATCGCCCTCTGCCGCTGCGGTCAATCCTCCAAACGCCCCTTCTGCGACGGTACCCACAAATCCTGCGGCTTCATCTCCGACGAAGCCCCCACACCCCCCGCCGCCGACTAACAACCGCTCGCGGCTTAGCGCTCTTCGCGCCACCATTCTCGACTCCCGTCATGCCTTAATCGCACGCTCATCAGAAGCGTTGCAATCCACACGACACGACGGGATTCGCCCCTGCGCACTTCCGCCACGCCCGTTGTGTTCGTCAGCATGGCAACGGTACACGATGCACATTCCCTGCATGTGTCACCTCCCCGGCTCGTATGAAGCCCCGCTAGCATCTCGTCGATACATCGATTGGAAACAATAGGTGCTTGATCACCTGGCACACAACCTTCACCCCGTTCCGGCCGACAGCCAATAGCTGAGAGCCGACAGCCTACCATGTGGCGTTCATTCTTCCTGGCAATTGGCGCGTATTGCTGCCTGTTGGGCGTCGAAGCACTCGCCGTCGAAAAGGCAATGGTGAAAGTCAGCCCGACCAATCCCCAGTCGGCCACCCGAGAGCTCGTTCCGCCCGACTGGGCTCCTTGGAGCTTGCTGGGCGCCGGCGCCGTCGTGCTGCTCTATTCCTTCTCGCTCCCCCAAAAAATGGGCGGCGGCTGATCTCCACCAGTAACTGGCTTCGCCAGAATTCAGATTCCACTCAAACTATTCGTGGAAACATGGTTCCACGGTTGGCTTGGGCGAAGGATCATCTCACGCAGAGGCGCTAAGGAACGACTCAAGAATAATCTCCCGATTTTCAGAATAACCACGGAGACACGCAGGTCACGGAGAAGACAGAAGTAGAGGGAGAAGAACGCGAATCGCCACCGATCCACGCTCATCAATCAGAATCAAGAGCGAGGCAGAAATAGTCTCCTGCTTTGATCGTTGATATTAGCGGATTAGTGGTCCTATCCTCCTAGCTTTCTTCTCTGTGTCCTCCGTGCCTCTGTGGTGAATCCTATCCGCCGAAGTTATTTTTGAGTCATCCTTAAGGCGCAGAATAAGGAATTGAACCACGAAGATCACGAAGAAGGAAAAATGAGCAGATCTTTTATGCAGCCACTTCCAGAACTCTTCGTGTCCTTCGTGCCTTTGTGGTTCCATTCATTCTTATCTCTGCGCCTTAGCGCCTCTGCGTGAGCCTCTTTTGAAATTTTTAAACCGACTTCAAATACCGCCCCAAATACCCACACAACTTCTCCTCACTTGCCGGCTCGCACCGATACCCGATATACCCATCCGGCCGCACCCAAACCAGCGCATCGCCCGTCACGCCGAGCGCCGAATACAAGCTCTCTTCCACGTCACGCCACACCGTCAACTCTGTGCTACTCGCACCGGCGCCGGTCAACGCAGCGACGCCCTCTCTTTGCAAGATCATCAAAGTCTGAAACACGCCCGGAAACTTCTCGCGCACACTCTCCGCGATCTCCACCAACTCTGCGCTCGACTGCTCATCCTTCCCGCTCGGCAACAACAGCAACGTATGCCGCGTCGGATCGAGCTCTTTAAATAACGTGCTTGCTTCGCCCCCCGCCACACCGTCCAGCTTTATATCCGGCATCCGGTCCCCAGCCCGCAGCGCATCGCCGTAGCTCGTCCCATCCTCTGCCGATAGCGGACTCTCGCGATAGTTGATCGAGGTCTCCCACCACTGATGCCGAATCTTATCCTGCACGAATTGAAACGACGTCACGATCGGCGCCAGATGGTTGCGAATCGCTTGTGCAATCGGATTGCGCAGCGTGGCGATCGTGGTGAATTGCTCGGCCGCCTTCAGCACCTGATCCCCCACCGCGCTCCGCTCGACCGAATAACTCGCAAGCAGCGGCTCCGCCTGGCCGACTCCGCGCACGACGAGCGCCAGCTTCCACGCCAGGTTGAACGCGTCCTGCATTCCCGTGTTCATCCCTTGCCCACCCGCCGGGCTGTGAATGTGGGCCGCATCGCCCGCCAGCATCACGCGCCCGCGACGATAATCGGCCACCTTCCGCTCATTGATCCGAAAATTCGCCAGCCACACCGGATCGGTCGCCGTCAAAGCTCCCGGCCCGCTTTCGGCCAGCTTCGCCTGCACGTCGGCAAGTGTCGGCTCCGGCCGCCGCGTTGATTCATCCGCCGCTCCCAAATCGGCAATCATGCGAAACCGATCGCGACCGATCGGAAAGAATGCGAGCACTCCCTTCTCGTGCCAAAACACGCTGACCTCCTCCGTCGACAGCGGCCCTTCGATATGCACGTCGGCCAGCATCCAATCGTTTGGCTCCGCATGCCCGGTGAACTCCATCCCCAGCGTGTGCCGCACGGTGCTATGCGCTCCGTCGCATCCCACCAGCCACGCCGCCCGCACCGTTTCCTCCCGCCCGTCCACATGTCGCAAGGTTGCCTCCACGCAGTCTTCCAACTCGCGAAACGTCACCAGCTCCACTTCGCGCTCGACCTGCTTCCCTTGCCGCGCGAGATTCTCCGTCAGCAGCCGCTCCGTCTCGTTTTGCGGAATCATCAGCGGAAAACCGAACGGGCTCTCGCTTCCCGTCAATCCGAAGTGAACCACGCGTTTGTGATCGGCATAAATGCTTCCACCGCTGATTTTCCTTCCCGCCGCCACAAACACTTCGGCCAGCCCCAGCGGATCGAGCAACTCGAGCGTCCGCGCCCACACCACCAGCGCCTTCGACTTGTCCGTCGGCCGCGCCTCCTTCTCCACCAACCGCCACGCCACCCCCTGCCGCTCCAGCGCCGCAGCCATCGTCAACCCCACCGGCCCCGCGCCAACTACCAACACATCAACAACTGCATGGTCCATATTCCAAATCCCTTCCAGTGTTGTTCAGCAAGCACATAGCGTGGATGCTCGCACCCACAATTTGAAACTAACAACGCAGGATGGCACGCTATGCCATTAACCTTTAAAAGATCTCACGCAGAGGCGCTAAGGCGCAGAGTAAGGAATTGAACCACGAAGTACACGAAGATCAACGAAGAAGAAAGAATAAGTCATGTCTTTTGCAGCTACGTCCAAAATTCTTCGTGTCCTTCGTGCCTTTGTGGTTCCATTCATTCTTAACTCTGCGCCTTAGCGCCTCTGCGTGAGATCTTTTGAAAAAGGTTAGCGGCGTAGGGCGTGGAGTTGCGCCGATTGGCGAACCACGCCCTTTCCAAAGCGTCAGGGCGTGCCACCCGGAATTTCAAGCCTTCCTCATTATTTCACCGGCGCCGCGCTCTTCGTCTTGCGGATGCCGTCCACCGCTTCTTGCATGCGCGCAAGCGTGTCTCGGTTGCGAGGCGTTCCCTTGCTGGCGTGTTCACTAACGAACGCCGCAATCCGATCGACCTCCGCTCCATCGGCCCCCGCCGGATTCGAGCAGAACTCGGCCAGCTTCAAGTAATCTTCGATCGCTCGCGCCGGCATATTGGCATCAAACAAACGCCGCGCCATCCTTGCTGCGAACTCCTCCTCCGTCTGCTCCACGTTCCAACACCGCTCGCGGAATTTATACTCGTGCGAAAAATATGGCATCGTGTACGGGTGAAACTCTCGCGGTTCGTAAACGCCCATCCGCGCCCAGCCGTTCCAAGGGTTTCCATAACCCATGCCAGGGTCGTAGCTCGTCGCGAAACCGGTCAGCTTCGAATCCTTCGGAGAGGGCGGCGCCGTCCGGCCGTGGTAGGCCGACATCGCGACGGTCGTGTGCCAAGCCAGTACGCTGGGATACTTCTCGACCGCCTTGTCGGCGAGCGGATCTCCCCAGCCCCAACACCAAAATGCCCGTTTCGGGTCCAGCTTCGACATGATCTTCAAGTAGTCGGCATTGTTAAACGCGCCGATCGCCACGGCCGCTTCGATCTCCGGGTATTTCTCCTGAAGATCCGCGATCATCTTCTGCAGCGAATCGCCCGGCAGCCAGTCGGCCCGCTCGGTCCCCTCGCCCGTTGGCTCGAAATAAAACCCGCCCACCCCTTTGAACGTCCGCAGGTAGTCGAAGTAATACTCGCGCGCCTTCTCACGGTCTTGCTTGACGACCTCCCAATGATGCCAACTCAACCAGCCGCCGCCGATGTAAAACTTCATCCCTTCACTGTTCACCAGATCGATCAGGCTTTGCACTGCCTTGTCGCTCGCCAGCGGAGTTCGCTCGAAATGATAATCCGTGCCGTGGGCGCTCGCCGGATGACCGGCCACCGGAAACCCGTCCAGCCAGAACCACACGCGGTTCAGCGTCAGCTCCGAGTTGAACTCCAACACCCGCTTCCACGACTCCAATGAATCGTACGCCGACCAGATCGGCAACATGTAGATGCCGCGATAAGCAAACCGCGGCTTCATCGTCACATCCAGCGGCCAATCGACCGCCGCGCGCTCCGCCGTGGCATTGATCCGAAAGTACATCAGCTCCTGGCAACCATGCTTGAGCCCCCGCGGCGTGTTCGCCGTAACGATCAGCATCCGCTTGCCATCCGCCTCGTGACTGAAAATGCGGAACCCCTCGTCTCCTAATTCTTCGTTCTTTAATTCCAGACCACCCGCAACGAGCGTCTTCAGCGTCTCATTATTCGCTGCATCCCCCACCACCACATTCATCAACTCCGAGTTCAACCGCTCTCCGCGCGGCATCTTCCAACCCAGCGCGCTGTCGAAATAGCGGTTCAACGTCTGAGGAACAATATCTGTTGTTTCACCCGGAAGCCGCGGAGCCAACAACTGAGCCCGCGGTTTCTGCTCAGACCAAATCATCACCTCCCCAGCCGCAGCAGAGCACAACAGCACGAGCACAAAGAAAGCAGCACAAGTTCTGATCATGAAATTTTCTTGGTCCTACAGCAAATTACCAAATTGCATGCCATCGAATCAGCCAAAGAGCACAACAAGTTTAGCGTCGGCCGCCAGGCCGAATCTCCCACCAGCACGGCCCCTGCGAGAATGAATAAAAGTAATCTGCTTGAATCGAATTTCTGGAAAGGATGGCATTTGTAGGATAAGAAAACCCGACAGTAGAGAAAAGGATCAAGCTCTCCCAGGGACGCAAACAACATCAGCCGTACGTGCTGGCGCGCAGGTCTCGCAAAAAGCCCTCAGCAGTTCCGCACCACTCGAATGCCTGCGACTTAGTGGTCTGCCAGTCTTGATGGGATGGTCGCTGAACTCGCAAGAATGCAGCCCCTGACCGTGTGGGTCGGACTCGTGCAATTCAGGTGGGATCCCTGATTACTTGATGTGGTTATCTAGTTGACTCCACCACTACTAGATGTTGTGGTTGGTGTTT
>CAZGMU010000084.1:9640-13537 GCA_964526975.1 uncultured Planctomycetaceae bacterium | reverse complement strand
GGATCATGGTGAACCGGTCGTTCATCTGGGCCAGCTTGGGGAGGATCTCGGTGAAATGGACGCCGGGGATTTTGGTGCCGATGTTTTTGAACGAGCTGCGGATGTTCTCGGCCGCATCGGGCTTGGGATCCCAGAGGTCGATGTGGCTGGGACCGCCTTGCAGGTAGACCATGAGGATGCTCTTGGCCTTGCCCCAACCGGGGCCGCCGCCGATGGCGGCTGGGGCAGAGGCAGCGGGAGTAGCCGCGCCAGCCGCTTGTGCAGACTGGAGCTTCAGCAGCGAGCCGAGCGACAGGCCGAGCATGCCAGCGCCGCCCACGCGGAGAAGATCGCGGCGGCTGGGGCGAAGATGAGCGTCGCAAAGATCCTTGGCCTTGGGGCCGACGATTCGGAACATGGCAAGCTCCTTTGGAGATGACGAATGCAAAATGACGAATGACGAATTCAGCAGATGGGGTGATTCATTTGCTCATTATGTCATCCGGGAATTCGTCATTTGCATCTAGTGGTTGTATAGGAATGCGGGGTTGTTGATCAGTGCCCAGGCGATGTCTTGGGCGACGGTTAAACGTTTGTTTTTGAGTTGCTCCTGGCTTAGCTCGACCGCGCGGCGAAGCTGCTGCAGCTTGCCGTCGATGGAAACCGGCGTTTGGGCGGCGGCCAGCTTGGCTTCGAGCTGTTTCATGTGAGCGTCTGCACCGGCCGGTTGCTGGGCGGCGGTGAGCTCGGCTTGGAGCTTGGGAAACTCCTTGTCCTGTTTGCGCAGCGCGCCGAGGAGGGCCTGTCGATCGGCATCGGTCCGCTTGTCTTTCTCTTTGGCCAGGGCGGCGGCCACGTCGGCTGGCAGGCCGAAGTTGAGCGGTGGGCCGCCCGTGACCGAGATACGGAACTTGCCGAGCGAGTGCTGGGCCGAGGAGAAATTCTGGTAAAGCATCAGCTCGATCGGGCGGCCTTTGATGCCTTCCAGCGGTTTCTCCAGGGAGAAGACGGCGGAGTTGTCGCGACCGATTTGTGGAGCGACGGCCCAGCCGTTGTTCGGCGCCGTGGTGTTGCCATCGATCGCGGTTTGGACGTCGAAGCCGGGTTGGCTATGGGTCGCCTTGGCCTTTTTGAGCTTGACCGTGGCGGCGTCGGCGCTGTCGGCAGCGAACAGGCGAATGGCATCGATTGGAAGAACAGCCTGCTCGTCGTCGACGAAAATGCGAATGCCGGTTAGCTCGGCATCGGCGAAGATCGCGATCGGCGTGGCGGTGCTGCCGCCAGCGCCAGCAGGGAGGGAACGGCGAACGCCGCGTGAGTTGTCGAACGCAGCGCCGGCCGTGGTGGTCCACTGCACCGTGAACGTGACCGCCGAGCGGATGCCCGTGACCACTTCGAGCATGTAGGCGCCGGCCGGTTCTTTGAGGATTGCTTTGATGCCGGCTGGTTTGCCGGCGCCAAACAAATGCCGCATGCCAGAATCGGCGACCGATTTGACGCCCTCTTCGTTTTGCCAGCCGTCGTCCGTGCCGGAGAAATCCCAACTGCGAACGAGCTTCATCGGGCCGGGGGCGGGCAGCATATGGGCGGCGAACTCGGTGACGACGAAATTGCCATCGTCAGCGCGGCCAGGGCCTTTGGCGGGAAGGCGATCGTCGGCCAGGGCATCGATGCGGATGCCGGTGACTTTATCGAGTGGCAGCGGCGCAACGATACGATACGCGCCGGCGGCGCGATCCCCATCGACGAAAATCGAGCCATCGCCCTGGCGAGTGAAGCGTGCCCGGTAAGTTGCGCCCATCTCGACGGGATCGAGCGGATACCAGCGAGTTTTTTTCTTTTGCGATGCTTCGAATTTGGGAAGACGCTCCGCCAGCTTCTTGTCGTTCTCGGCAATTGCAGCTTGAGCCTTGGCGATGCGGGTCTGGCGCTCTTTCTCGGCGCGGGGGCCGCGCAGCTTAGCGATTTCGCGGTAGGCGTCGAGCTCGGTTTGCGCGCCGATGATGCGGTTTTGGCGCTCGATTTCTTTTTGGGCCAAGGCGGGGGCTAGATTTTTTTCGTAGGCGGCCAGATCTGCCTGGAGCTTGGCATGCTCCTGCTCCAGTTGGTTGAACATATCGGCCGCGGCGGAGACCTCTTCTGGCTTGCCGGGGCGATTGAGGAAACGGACAAAGAGTTGTTTGACAACGTCTTTATTATCGGCGACGGCCGATACCAACTTAGCAACCGCGTTTTCGGGGTCGCTGATGGCGTTGCCCACGGTGGGGCCGCTGACGAGAGCCATCACAGGACCAAGCTGTAAATTGTTGGTGCGCTCGCACTCGCAGGAGCTTTCGCGCGGCGGGCGGCCGAGGTTGCCGAGGAAGCCATCCGGCAACTCGACGCCGACATCCGGGAGTGCTGCCGCACGAATCCCCGGCGCAACGCCAGGCACATGCGAGGTGGCGCCCGTGGTGCGATAAATCGCATCGTACAACACCTCGGCCGGCAGCCGCCGGGCGCGCGCGTGCGAGAAATTAATCTGATCGTCCTCGTTCCAGCGGTTCGTTGCCACCGACAACTGATACGTGCGCGATTTGCAAATCAGCCGAATAATGTGGCGGGTGTCGAAGTTATTCTTGGTGAATTCGCTGGTGAGGTAATCGAGTAGCTCAGGGTTGCTCGGCGGATTGCCGGCGCGGATGTCGTCAAGCGGCTCGATGATGCCGCGGCCGGTGAGGTAACCCCAGAGGCGGTTGACGTAGCTCTTGGCGAAGTAGGGGTTGTCGGCCGAGGTGATCCAATTGGCCAGTTCCTCGCGACGCGTGCCATCCTTCTTGGTCGGGTGCTTGCACTCGAATGGGAAGGCGGGCGGGCTGACGGCGCCAGTGCGGATGTGCGTGACGTCGCCTTTGCCGGAGTCGGTAATTATTTCATACAACGGTTGGCCCGCTTCAACGGCCGAGCCGCCGATCACCGAGTCGCCGCTGGCAGGGTCTTTCGTGCGGTCGATCTGAGCGAAGAAGGCCGAGAGGTGATAGTACTGGTCCTGCGTCCAGCGCTCGAAGGGGTGGTCATGGCACTTGTTGCAGTTGAAGCGCGTGGCGAGGAACAGGTGCGTGGTGTTTTCCATGAGCGCATCGGGCGTGCGCAGGGTTTTGTAATACGAGGCGGCTGGGTTCGCTTTGGTCGAGCCGCTGGCGGTGAGGATCTTGCGGGCGAACTCGTCGTAGGGCGTGTTGGCGGCGATCTCGCCGCGGATCCAGTTGCGGAACGCCGTGGCCCCTTCCACCCCCAAGAACTTGCGATTGACCATCAATAGATCGGCCCATTTGTTGGTCCAGTAGTCCACATAATCGTCGTTGCCCACAAGTTTGTCGACGAGAGCATCTCGCTTGACTTTGGAATCGGTTTTGTCGTCGATGAATGCTTGGATTTGCTCTGGAGTGGGCGGCAGGCCGGTCAGGTCGAGATAGACGCGGCGGACGAATTCGTAATCGTTTGTGAGTGGCGAGGTTGCGGTCTTGGTCCGTTGCAGCTTGGCGGCGACCAAATCGTCGATCTGGTTATTGGCCGGCGGGTTGTTCCAGGCGAAACCGGTGCGGTCGCCCATGACGGTAAGCGTCGTGGCGGCGTACTTGCCTTCGAAGCGAACTAGCGCGGCCGCCTCGCCGCGGCGGAGCGATTCCAACAGGCCGGGATGATCGGGGACGGTTTTCACCACATCGGTGTTGCCGCTTTCGACGAAGGCTTCACGAGTCACGTCGCGCTCGCTGCCATCGGTGTAAGTGGCCACGACGCGCACTTGCTGGCGAGCGCCGACTGTTTCGATGATCGGATTGTTCGGCGTGACCTTGATCGAGGCGACTCGGGGGGAAGTGAGATCGAGATGGGCGCCAGCGGCGATCCATTCACGGAGCGCTTCGTAGTAGACGCTAC
>CAZGMU010000084.1:0-9630 GCA_964526975.1 uncultured Planctomycetaceae bacterium | reverse complement strand
TGGCCGCCGGTGTGGGGAACGGCGGCGGTCGGCTTGAGTAGCATCAGACTTTGCGTGGGCGAGGCGACGTTGACGCGACGCGATGCATGATCGTCGGTCAGCGCGCGAATGTCGAACACCGGATCGTAGCCGCGCAACGAGAGCTTGAAACCATTTTTGCCGGCCTGAGCGCCGTGGCAGGTGCCGGCGTTGCAGCCGGCGCGAGCGATCATCGGGCCGATGTCGCGAACGAAATCTGGTACGGGTGGTTTATCGAGGCCGGCGACTTGAACATCGACGTTGGCGGATTTGTCGCCGAGTGATACGGTCAGCGTGGCATGACCGTTTTTCGCGGGCAGAACAAAACCTGTGGAGTTGGCCGTTGCGACAGGTTCGGAAAACTTGAACGCAGCACGACCCGTGGCGTCGATCTTTGCGCCAGACGCCAACTTGGCCATCACAACGACCTGGGCGTAGCGGGCCGGGCTGTCGATGGTGATTGCAGTTGGTTCGACGATCAGGCTCTTGATTGCGTCTCCAGCGGGGAGCGGCGGCTCGGAGTTGCGCAGGTTGGTGTCTTCTGTTGCTTGATCCGCATGATTCGTCGTCGATGCGACGATCGCGGCTTTCGCATCTTTGTTGATCTCGACGGGCACGAACGACGTCGCCAGTGACGACTTTTGCACGTCATATAAACGGACCGTGCCATCACCACCGGCTGCGGCGACACGGTCGCCCGCCGGGCTCAGGGCGATTGCATAAACACCGCCTTCGGCAACTTCGAATTTGGCGAGAGTCTTCACGCCTTGCTCAAAATGCTTATGCAGGGTGGCTGTTTCCTCTGCCGAGCGCGAAGGGACAGGCTTCTTGAGAATCGCCTGAATCGGATCAGGAATCTTTGCTGCCGGGTCCATTTGATAAATGTGGAGGTGGCCGTGGCCATCGAGGCTGCTGCCAGCGGCGATCGTGCGGCCATCGCGCGTGATGTTGACGCTGAAGATGCGCCCAGGAAGGGGCGGCAATTCCCAAAGAAGGTTGGCGTCGTCGCCAATTTGGCGAGGAGTGGTGCGTTGCATCTGGTAGATGCGGGGCACGCCATCGGAACCGCCGAAGATGATCTCATCGCGAAGTGGATGGGAGACGACACTTTGAATGCCGCCTTTAAGAGCGCCGGGGGTGATCGATGTAATGTTATCGATGAGTCGCTGTGTAGAGACTTCGATTAGCTTGGCCGCCATATCCCGGCCGACGGATACGAGATGCTTGTCGTCGAGAGAGAATGCGGTGCCGAGGACCCAATCGTCGTGGGATTGTTGAAACAGAACTTGAGCACCGGATTCGGCATCGATCGCGCGGACGGATTTATCGGCACAGCCAAACGCGATTCGTTTTCCGTCATGCGACCAGGAGGCGCCGTAGACCGTGTCGTTCGTTACGGGAACGGATAGAAGCAGTTTTTTCTCGGCGACGTCCCAGACTTGCACTTCGCCCGATCGGCCGGGGCGACCTCCCGTGACGGCGAGCTTGCGGCCATCGGGCGAGAAGCGGACTGATTCGATCCGTTCGGCCATGCCGACGAGGCGGGCAACCAAACCAGAGCCATCGGCTTTGTGCAGCAACACTTCGTGATAACCGGCCACGGCCAGCAATTCGCCGTTGGGTGACCAATCCATGGAAGCGACCACGGGCGGCCCGCTATAGATAGGCGGATGCTCTGAGTCGATTGGCGGAGTCGAGTCGGCCGGCGTGTCGTCTTTGGCGCCTTCTTCGATCCAGCGACGAATCAGCGCGATGTCGCTCTTTGCCAGTGGAGGTTTTTCGGCTGGCATGGCCGCGACGCCTTTGTCGTCTGGCGTGATTTGTTCAAGCAGGTAGCTTTCATCGGGCTTGCCGGGCACAATGCCTGCCGAGCCGCTTTCGCCGCCGGCCAAGACGTTTTTGAAAACGGTGAGATCGAGTTTGCCACTCGCTTTTGCGGGCTGATGGCAGCCCTGGCAGTTTGCCTGGAGGATGGGAAGGATAGAGGTACTGTAGCTGACGGGTTTGGGCTGGGCGGCTTCAGCATCGGGCTTGGAGGAAGCGGCCGGTTTGTCGTCGGCGACGGCGATGAGAGTGAGCAAGACGCAAACCGAAATAAAGGCGACAGTGCGCCCAAACACAGAGGCACGCGGCCCGTGAAGAAATGCCATCCAACCGGCTCCTCAAGGTGGGAATGTAGGAGTCATCAAGCAGGGCAGGGCGGGCAAGTTTGCCGCGACGATCCGCAGCGATTCGATCGTAGCAAAGTCTTAGGCCCGGCCAACTTATTGTAACCGTATTGGAAAACTCTGCAACTGTTTTGAGACGCGCACAACAGCGTTGAGCAATTCCCGATCACGCCCCTGGCCAGCCACGAGCGACAGGCCAACCGGGACGCCGTCGACTTGTCCGAGAGGCATTGATACCTGGGGAAGTCGGGCAATTCCCGCGATGGCGTTGATCGACAGCGTCCGCCAGTAGTAATCGTTGCTGCGATCGTAGGCGTTGGACCCTTTCAATGGAGCGGGTGTTGGGGCGGTGGGAAAACAGAGCAGATCGCCCGACGCCAGGGTGCGATTGAGACGACGCGCATAGTGCTCGCGGAGGCCGACCGACTCGCCAATGCGGGTGCGATTAAGCTTTTTGACCGACTCGACGCCGGCTGTCATCGCTGGGCCAAGGGTCGGTTTGATGTCGGCCATCCAACTCCCAAGATTGCTTTCGTACTCGGTGCCTTGGAGCACTCGGTAGATCGTGAGCCATTTGGATAGATCGCCGGCCTGTTCGTCGCCACATAGATGGGCGAGCGAGTTTTCGACAACGTGCGAACCGAGGATGCTGTTAAGCTTCCCAATGGAATCGTGAAGCGATTTTCGAGCGGCCGCATCTGTAATGTCGAATGTTTCTCGGACGAGATGAATGGTAGCGTGGAGCTGCAATGGTTCTGACGACGCATCGACTGCTAGAAGAACCAATGCAACTTGTCGAAGAAGCTCTGCATCGCGAGCGAATACGCCAACGGCGTCGAGCGTGGTGGCGAAAGGCATGACGCCGGCGACCGAGATCAAGCCATGCGACGGTCGCCAGCCCCAGATGCCGCAATTGCTGGCTGGCACGCGGACCGAGCCGCCCGTATCGGTGCCGATCGCGAAGTCGACGAGGCCGCAAGCGACGGCCGACGCCGAGCCGTTTGATGAACCACCCGGCACGCGATCGGGTGCGGCGGGGTTGAGTGGAGTGCCGTAGTGGAAGTTTTCGCCAAGCAAGCTGAACGCGAATTCATCGGTAATGGTTTTGCCGACGCACTCTGCCCCCGCGGCAAGCAATTGTTCGACGCACACAGCGGAAACTATTGCCGGTGGATGGGTGGCGAGCCAGGTCGGATTGCCGCAGCCGGTGCGATGGCCGGCTACGTCGATGAGGTCTTTCACACCGAACCGCAATCCGCGTAGCGGGCCGTCTTTGGTTGGCGGCAGGGTAAAGGTATCGACGAAGGCACCAGATTGTTTGATCGAGATTGTTTGCATCAAGGACTGCTGCACCAAGCACTTGCGATGCGTGGAGGGTAGGAATCTAATGTGTTACTTGAGAAAGTCAAACAGTAGTAGCCACGAGAAACACAAAAAGACACGAAAAATTATTCAGGAACACGCATTAGATACTCAGCGCCAGGTTGAGGTAAAGCATTCTTATTGTGGTGTCTTTTCGTGTTTTTCGTGGCTAATTGAACCTCAGGGAACTCTCATGGGAATACGCTTCAACCAGTTTGCCGCCGATGCGAAGTTGCGAGTGCGAGAAGTTTCTGCCGCAGAGGCCAAGGAGGAACAGTCGACGGGGGCCTTGCTGATCGATGTGCGTGAGGCGCAGGAATTCGAGGCTGGCCATGCGCAAGGCGCTATTCATTTGAGCAAGGGCGTCGTTGAACTCAAGATCGAGGAGACGGTGCCCAACGTGACGACCCCGATTATTTGCTACTGCGGCGGCGGGTCGCGTTCGGCCATGGCGGCCGATAATCTGCAGAAGATGGGGTATACGAATGTTGCCTCGATGGCAGGCGGATTCAGGGCATGGAAAAGCGAAGGGCTGCCAACCGAGTAGCGGAGTGTTTTTGAGAGTGTGGCTGGACTCGCAAGAGTCCGGCCCCTATGGTTGGAGCCGAATTCTGGCGAATTCAGCTACGACTTTCGAGATGGCTTCAAGAAAATAAATAATAAATACAGATGAGCGTTACGACCTTACAAGTATCTTCCGGCAGCGCGATGCCCGCGATCGGCTTTGGTTTGTGGAAAGTCGAAAATGCAGCCGCGCCTGGGCTGGTTGAAGAAGCGGTGCGCGCGGGATATCGCCATTTCGATAGTGCCAGCGACTATGGAAACGAGGTAGCGACGGGCGAAGGACTGCAGAGGGTTGTGAGATCCGGCGCCGTTGGCCGCGAAGATCTTTGGGTTACATCGAAGTTGTGGAATACCAATCATGCCGCCCGGCACGTACGGCCAGCTTGCGAGCGGTCGCTGCGTGATTTGAAGCTCGACTATCTGGACCTGTACTTGATTCACTTTCCGATCGCGCTGGCGTACGTGCCGCCGGAGCAGCGTTATCCGGCCGGATGGTTTCACGACCCCGATGCGGCCGAGCCGCGGATGAAGCAAGCTCGCATTCCAATTGCCGAGACATGGCACGCTATGGAGGAGCTTCTCTCGGCCGGTTTGGTGAAGAATATCGGCGTATCGAATTTCGGCGTGAGCTTGCTGCGGGACCTGTTGACTTATGCCAAAATTCCGCCGGCCGTATTGCAGGTGGAGATGCATCCGTATCTTGCTCAGGAGAAACTGCTACGATTTTGTCAGGAAGAGAACATCACCGTGACGGCGTTCTCGCCGCTCGGCGCGCCGTCTTACGTGCCGCTGGGGATGGCAACGCACAATGATTCGGTGATGAACGAGCCTGTTGTGCGTGAGGCGGCGAGTCGACTCGAGAAGACGCCCGCTCAGGTTGTTCTGCGTTGGGCCGTTCAGCGCGGTACGGCGGCTATCCCCAAGACTTCCAAGATCGAACGGTTACGCGAGAATCTCTCGGTTTTCGATTTCGAATTGTCGGCCGAGGAGATGGTGGCGATCACCGCTCTGGATCGTCGTCAACGGTTCAATGATCCTGGTGTGTTTTGCGAGAAGGCATTCAATACATTTTTTCCTATTTACGAATAGCGAGAATTTTTGACCACGGAGGACACGGATATGCATGGATGCTTTATCCGAGTGATCCGTATTATCCGTGGTTGAAAGATTACGTCTCGTTGGATGACGTTACTGGAGATACACATGGCGACCAATTCCATTGAAATGAAGCCCGTTTCCCTTCCTGGGCAGCAGACAGATCACGACCATGCGTTCCCTTTGGCGCTGCAATGCACGACGCCCGGCGCGACGTTGGCCGCTGCCACGGATTGGGTGCGAGCCCACCGCCAGGAACTGCTAGAAAAGGCGAGCCAGCATGGCGCGATCTTGTTTCGCGGCTTGCCGCTCGATTCGCCGAAAGATTGCGACGCTTTCGCGACGGCGTTTGGGCTGACGAATTTTCCCTACATCGAATCGCTCTCGAACGCCGTGCGAGTGAACTATACGGAACGAATCTTCTCAGCGAATGAAGCGCCCGCCGATGTGACGATTTATTTTCATCACGAGATGGCGCAGACGCCGATCTACCCCGCGAAGCTATTTTTCTTTTGCATGACGCCGGCAGAGGAAGGGGGCGAAACGCCCCTTTGCCGATCGGATGTGTTGTTCGAGCGGCTGGCGGAGCGTTGCCCGGAGTTTGCGAAGAACTGCGAGGAGAAGGGGCTGCGATACTCGAATGTGATGCCGGCGGAGAATGATCCGAAATCAGGGATGGGCCGCAGTTGGAAGAGCACGCTTCGGGCTGAAACGCGCGAAGAAGCGGAGGCTCGTCTCAAAGAGATTGAATACGATTGGGAATGGTTGCCGGACGGCAGCTTGCGGGCGACGACTCCCGTGCTGCCAGCGGTGCGCGACTTGGGAGATGGACGGAAGGCGTTTTTCAATCAACTGATTGCGGCCTTCCAAGGCTGGAAGGATGAACGAAACGACCCCGCCAAAGCGATTCGGTTTGGAGATGGCTCGCCGCTCGATCGAGAGGCAGTGAACATTGCGACCGACCTTGCCTATGAGCTGGCTTTCGACCTGCCGTGGCAAAAAGGGGATGCGGTGCTGGTCGATAACTTCGTCACGATGCATGGGCGACGAACATTCAAGGGCACGCGCAAGGTGCTGGCTTCGTTGGCTGATCCGCAACGGCGGGCCACGAATGGCGCCGCGAGCCAATCGTTTGCTGGTGCTCGCTAGTCATGCGCATCGATTTGCATCTGTAATCTAACTGAGAGTTTCCGGGAATTCCGGGTGGCACGCCCTGACGCTTTGAGAAGGGCGTGGTTCGCCAAAACTGCACAACTCCACGCCCTTCGAAGACTCAGGGCGTGCCACCCGGAATTCCCGGACACCCTCATCTGACCCTATGCACGAAACATCGAAAACGGTGTGAACGCATCTGCCAGAAATTGGCTGATGTCTGCCGGTGGAACGGTTTTGCGGTGCCGGTAGCACAGAAGCGTGTCGTCGGCTCCTTCGGCGCTGATGCCGGTATGTTGTTCGAAATGCTCGAGCACGGCCGGTATGAAAAGCGTGCGGATCGCGGGCTCATCTGGGCCGCGCAGCACAAAGGATCGTGAGAATTTTGGATGGGTATCGAAGTCGATGTCGGCGCTCCCGAACCAGTTGGAGATTTTGTCCCAAGCACCCTCGGGACGCATCGCAAAGCGCGGTAGCGGCGCTCCTGCAGACCGCAAGCAGACAACCGTGCTGCACCATGTTCTTTTGTTTTTGCCGTATCCGGTGACGTACTGATAATCGAAGACGGCAATTTCGCGATCTTCGTTCGAGCTCTGCATGAGATTTCTAACAGCCTTGTTGCGCCCGCTGGAGAAAAGTTCGCACCAGCCGAGTTGGCTGATCAGTTGCTCATTTCCCTGCGGAGAAAAAGTAAGCCCCAGTTCGGCAGCGACTTGCTGGAGAGCTTCTGTTCGCCTTTGTCTTCGCACCTTGCGGATAAAATATTCCGCTACGGCGAAGATCGCCACCACGCTGAGAATGATGACGAAGAAAATCGGATCGCCGTTACGTCGTCGCATGGCTAGTGTCGGGCTGGAGCCTGGCTGCGAAAGACGTCTATCGTATCAGTTTCACGAATTTTGGCTCAATAGAGTTTAGTGTGGCTGAGAACCGCTTCCTCTCGCAGATCGCCTACTTGTCGTTTTCGCGATCCACCACACAACGAAAGCCAATTGCGCCAGAGCGGTCTTTCGCGGGCGCCATCAGCAGGTACTTGCCATGCTGCGTGAGCGAAGTCGTTGTGGGGAAGTACCAACCTGATGCGATCGGCCGATAGTGCCCGCCGCCGCGGACGATTGCGGCGCGGGTGTGCTCGTCTTGGAATTCATCGGTCCAATGCCAGATGTTGCCGACCATGTCCATGACGCCGAACGGACTCGCCCCCTTGGGATGCGCATCGACATCAGCCGGTGGCGACATCACGCGCGAATTTTCCTCGAACGGCGGAACTGCCGATGAATCGGGCGCGTTGCCCCAGGGATAGGCGCGGAAATCTTTGCTCTGAGCCGCGTATTGCCATTCCCAATCGTGCGGCAATCGTTTGCCGGCCCACTTGGCGTACTCGCGAGCATCTTCGAGTGAGACCCAGGTAACGGGTTTCTTCTCCCAACCGGCAGGATAGGTTCCGTCCTTCCAGTCTTTCAAGAAATTGTGATCGTCCTTCGGGTGATAGTTTGTTTCGTCCAAAAATTTCTTAAACTGAGCGTTCGTGACGGGATATTTGTCGATGTAAAAGGGACCAACTTCGATGTGACGGTCGTGATGGCGACGAGGAATCGTTTCCCACGGGTATTGCACATCGACGCCAGGTTCGTCGAAGCCTTCGACTTCGATTCCCGACACTTTGAACCAGAATTTGTCACGAGGAATGAGAACCATTCCTTCGGGCGCCTCGGTGGCGAGCTTCGTTTTGGGGATTTCCACCATCGTTTGCGGCAGCGGCTTCCACTCGGCCGAGAAATCGCTGAGGCGTTTCCCGGATAGTTTGTTCATAGTGGCAAGCAGTTTTGTTTCTTGATCGTTAGGTTCGTTGCCGTCGAGCGCCAGGACAGCCCCGAAACCGTGGGCTTCGATTTCGAAGTTGAGACGTTGCGTTTTCGCACCTGCCTCGGCGGCTGGAAACGCAACGCCATGCCAGAGATCGAGGTATTTGCCCGTGGCCGGCACTTCGAGTTGATCGCCAGTGAGTGTCTGGTCGGTGCGATTGACCAGTAGCCAAAGCGTGCGGCTTTTGCTCGGAAAACGGCTGGCGTAGACTCCCTTTTGCAACGTCGGCACATGCGGCTCCCAGTCTGGGCTGACAAGCAGGTCGGCCACTGCCCGCTCGATCGTGGCGATGCGACGCAATGCTTCGGCATCGCGCGGCGTGAACTGGTTCCAGATGCCCCAGATATTTTCCCAGCTTTCGTAGCCCACACCGTTGAAGAAGGCGGATTGCAAACCATTCGTACGATCTCGAGCCCAACGTTCGCTGATGTTTACCATGTGGCGCGGTTCGAGCCATTTATACTTACTCACGACTGAAACAGGGTCGAGATACTGCCAGTAGCCCCAGCTCATCGTGTTCCATTTGATCATGTCGAGTTCGCGGAAACCAACTTCTGGCTGGAGTACGACCGGGTGATCGATCTTTTCGGAAGCGACCAGGAAATCATGTTCGACACCAGACATGGTGTCGCCGTTGACGCCATCGGCGCCGTAGAGTTTCATAACATCGAGCGTTGCTTCGGCGAGCGATTTGCCTTCTGGACGCGTGCCGGTGTCCCAAGGCATGGCGGGAAACAGGACTTTGACGCCGCGTTTGTGGAAGTCGTCGATCATTTTTCGCACTCCTTCGACGCCGCCGGGCAAATCGCGGTGCATGTCGTGCTGGTTGCGATCGTCGATACCGATATTCGGATAAACTGGCCAGAGAAGCACGGCGTCGACTCCGCCGTACCGTTTGTTGACATCATCTAGATAGCGATCGACCGTATACTTACCGGCGACCGGATCGTAGAAGTATCGATCCTCGACCATCACCTGCGGCTGTACGAACGACGACTGCCCCCACTTCAACTCGGGGCGTTGATACTGCTCGTCGTTGTATTGAATGCGTTTGCGGGCGTCCTCGCGCCAAGCTTTCATCTTCTTGAGCCAGGCATCACGCTGGGCGGGGTCTTTTGGCCCGCCGATGATTTCGTTGCCAAGTTGTAATTTGACTTCGTCGGCAGTCGCTGGGAGGCAAGAAGAAAGGGCCAAGCAAACGAGAAGGCCAAGGAGATGGAGTTTCATGGTGATCGCGCCTGAATCGAGGTCAATGCGGAAACCGAAAATCCGCAAGGGAGGAAAATGGGCCTGGAGAGTGTTAGTCTAGGTGAAATTATACTTAGCACAACCGATTGTGCATCGGAAAATATTGCATTTCTGGGGTTCGGCTGGGCAGTGTGGACGGCCGGGAGATTGGGGTTTA
>CAZGMU010000083.1:0-13676 GCA_964526975.1 uncultured Planctomycetaceae bacterium | reverse complement strand
GCCGCGATGGTCGACGGTAAACTCAAACGCTGTCGCGTAGTCGCGATCGATGTCGAACTTGAGCGACACACGATCGTTGTGCGAAAGATCTCCGTCACGTGGTCGCGGGTGGTTGTCTGGCTGGTAGTCGACGTTCTCTGCCTTGAGGCAATGCACGGCGACGTAAAGAAACTCTTGGTCGTGGGTGATACGAACCTCGGCAGAAAGCCCCTCCCCTGGCCCCTCCCCGAAACGGGGAGGGGAATCAGAGGTGCGCAGGAAGATACGATCGGCTTTATCCCAAATCGGGTCGTCCAGCTTTCCATCAAGATGTGGCGGCGCAACAGCAACTCGGCAAGTCGCCAGTTTCTTGGCCGGCGGAGCCTCGCCTGGCTTATCGAGCCATTCCTCGGCCGCCGCGCAGATGCGCCAAGGATCGTTCTCAGGAAGTTGCCGTAACGAAAGAAAGTATCGTTTGGCCGGGTTGGCGAAACCGAGCTGGCGTTGTGCGGTCACTTCGGCAAACCGTATGGCTGGATCGGTGTAGAGTGCGGGCCGGGCTGTTTTCAAGTAATCGGCCAGTTGGGCGGCGCGACGAAGGCGATCGTCGCGCGACAGATTGTTGGCCGCTGCGGATGATGCGGCGATGTTGGTCAAGGCGGCCGCCTGTTGAACCTTATCATCGACTTTGGAAGCAGTCGATGTGTTGCCCGCTGTGGAAGCGATCGTGGCCGGTGGTGGATTCAAGTTGCGGCGTGTGTTGCTGGCCGACCTGGTAGACATGCGATGGCCAATTTCGCCACTGGCGTAGAACTGCATGAGCCACGCCAGCGCCGGATCGACCAGCGGATGATCGGGCGTGCGGCGAGCAAAGAGAAAATAAGTGTCGGCCGCCAGATCGAGTCGCCCCGCCTTGCGATACCCTTCGGCCAATTGAACCAGTAGCTGGCCGGAATCGTCGTCGCTGAGACCGTCGAGCATTTGATTGACTTGGGCAGTCCAGGCGGTGTTGCCTTGCGTGCGTTCGAGCAGTTGCTCCAACATGCGCCGGCGTGTGGCGAGACGGCGGAGGTTGTCGAGATCCTGCGTTGGTAGCTCAGGCTGCTGTCGACGAGCTTCGCCACCTCGCGACAACGATATACCGCTGAAGAGACCGCGGGCATTGGTTGACGTCGTGCTATCTAATAGAGATTTCAACTCCAGGGAATCAGGAGCCACCGTATGATTCGCAAATAGAATCGATCGCGCGGGATCGGCGAAATCGGCAAGTGACGCACCGAGCCAGGGGGAAAAACGGGCCGGGTCGATCGCTTCTTCGCCATGCGAGCCGGGCGGCATGAGACCGTAAACCTTTTTCACCTGCCAGGCGGGAAGGCCGACGTCGAGTGCCAATTCGGGATATTGCGCGGCATCCGCGCTGGCCGTGACGGCACTGGCAATGATCGGTTCGAGAAGCGCGGCGAGGGGATCGTTTGCTGCGCGGCTCGATCCATGCGGTAGCACAACCACATCGGGGCGCCACATCCGTAGCTCGCGAACAAGGTGCCGTTCGATTTGCTTCATCGCACGGCCGTCGTTCTCACGGTTCAATGCCGCGAGCAAATCTTTCGGTTCGAGCGCAAGATCGGCCGCCGGCAGTGGGAATCGCCAGGAAGTATTGGCGTCGGCCGCACCGGCCAATAGCAGCGCTTCGCGAGTGCGCTCGGTGGCGGCTGCCGCGCTGTCGTGGCTGTCAGAAGTTGTCGGGCTGCAGAGAATATCGACCATTGCGATGTAGCCGTCGGCCGCGCCGCTATCGGCCAACAGTTCGAGCGGAACGTCCGCCGGATCGGCGAAAATCGACAGCAGCGCGGCTCGCGCAGCGCCGGCTCGCTGCGCTTGCCAGGTTTGGCCGCCGTCGTGTGTTACCAGAATGCTTCCCAATGCGCCGGCCGCCCAACCGTTTTGAGCGTCCACAAAGTGCAACGCTCGGAGCGGCGCGGTTTGGTTCGTAGTCGTTGATTGCCACGTCTGGCCCCCATCGGCCGAATGGAACACACGCGTTCCCGGCGTGCCCGCGATCCAAACATGCGAGCCTTCGACGGCCACGGCTTGAAAATCAAAATGATCGACGGCTACCTCCGAGGGTGACACGGGCGGCGTTTGCCAACTGCGTCCTAAATCGTTCGTTGTCATCACCAGCCCGCCGTCACCCACGGCCCAGCCACCTGTCGGCGCGAGCAGCCGCAGCGCGCGATAAGAGCGCAGCGACGAAGCAGCTAGCGGCGACTCGACCACTTTGCGACGAACCAATGTGGCGACGTGTCCCGCGGGACCGGCCACCGCGCCTGTATCCGGGGCAAGGAAATCGCCGGCGAGCCAGTTGCCCGAGGCGTCGGTCGCAAAGGCTTGCCAGGTGGCGCCGCCGTCGCGAGTGGAATAAACGCCCGCGGGCAAGTGGGCGGTGAATTGGCCAAACGCGATGCCATGCTCACGATCGAAAAACCGCACGCCGGTGAGCATCGCCAGGAGCGATTGCGGCAACTGCTGCCAATGGTTGCCGCCGTCGTCTGTCCGCAGAACAACGCCGCGTGTTCCGCCATGATAAGGCTGGCAATGGCCGCCTACCGCCCAACCGCGATGGGAATCGATGAAGTAGACGGCGCTCAGCGTACACGAGGCGGGCGACGGTTGTTGCTGCCAAGTGTTTCCACTATCGACGGTATGCCAGATAACGCCGCGGTCGCCTACTGCCCAGCCGGTCGTTGGGTTGATGAATGATAAGGAATGGAGCGTGGCGTCATTGCGAAACGCGCGGGTGATTGGCGTGGGCGTTGGGCTAGTTGAACTGTTTGCTGCTGGCGTTGCATCGGCCGGGGCGGATTGTTGGGGTTCGGCTGCTGATGTTGACAGCGTGAATAGAAGTGCGATCTGAAAGATGATCGCAAAGAACGGGAGGGGGCGATGGGGTGCCTGACAGTCCATTGTCGGGGTGGCTCGGGGTTGGGGACGGGGGTTGGGGGGCGGGGCCGAGGACGGCCCGGCTCGCTGGCTCACTGGGGTGGAGCGTCATTCTAATATGGCAGCCGGATACGACCTAGCCAGATGGGTTATGGCGAAGATGCCGAATGTGCTAGCAGCGCGGCCGGCGCTGTGGAGATGAGCTAAACTTGGTCGGCCGCACCCTTTCGGCCGTTGTTTTTCATTGATTGATAGCGCTGTTAAAGTCCCCACCATGAACGAAGTTGCCTCGCAACTAGAGGAGATCGCGTCTCGCGCGGTCAAGTTGTATAGCCGCCCCACGGTTGCGATGGAGCTGATACGGCTGGCCGATCAACCGAATGTTGAATCGAGCGCGCTGAAGGAGTGCATTGCTCGCGATCCGGCGCTCACGTGTAAAGTGTTGCGCGTGGTGAACAGCTCGCTTTACGGCCTGCACCGCCCTGTGGGCGACCTGAACCAGGCGATCGGCCTCATCGGAATCAAACCGCTCAAACTACTTGCGCTCGGCTTCAGCTTGCCGGATGAGTTGTTCGCCGAGGTGGCGGCGCGCGAATTGGAATGGTACTGGACCAATACCTTGACACGGGCCGTTGCCGCTCGACTGATCGCCGAGCAGCTTTGGCGCCAGCCGGGCGACGAAGCGTTCATCGCCGGGCTGTTGCAGGACATCGGCATTCTGGTGCTGCTGCACGAGCTGGGCGAACCCTACGCGAAGTTTCTGGCCGGCATCATCGAAGAGAAATGTCACCTGGCCGCTCTGGAACAAGACACACTTGGTTTCGATCATAGCCAATTGAGCGCCGAGCTGTTGTCGCGTTGGCAACTGCCCGAGCGATTGGTCGAAGCCATTGCGGCGCCGAAGAAGCTGCCCCGATTATCGCGAATGACGTCGCCCGCAGGCGACCTATCGCAGATTTTGCATCTGGCGGAAATGCTCATGCAACTCGTCGGCCAACGACGGCTTTCGATACTGGACGAATTGCTCGAAGCCGGCAAGACGTATCGCGGGATGACCAAGTCGAGCCTCGCTACGTTGGTCGAAAATCTGCAACATCAGGTCGACCAGTTGGCCGAGAGCCTGTCGGTGGAACTCTGCGAAGAGCGCAACTACGTGCAAATGCTCGTCGATGCCAATCAACGGATGGTCGTCCTTGGCGAAGAGGTCGCGGGCGAAACAATTACGGCTCGCGAAGAACAACTTTACAATGATCTGCTGGCCAACGCGAATGAACTGACCGACGCGATGCGCGGCTTTCTCCGATCGGAAGACGCGCTGAAAATCGACGGCAAGCGCTGGTTCGGCAAACACGCGGCGCACGATACAAGCCGCGCCGGCAATGGCGCCGAATCAAATCAAAACGGAGAGCTTACTCGCAAACTGTTGGCCACGGCCAACCGTTGCCGCGAACGACGCCAGGAACTGAGTTTGTTGCTTTTGGAGCCGAATGGATTAGGCCCCCAGACGGTGGAGCAAGCTGACTTAGCAAATTTGCGCACCCGCGATGTGCTCGATCGGGCTTGTGGAGCACTCGAACCGCACAAGGTTACGCTTCTGGCGCTGAAAGGTTACCGAATCGCCGCGATCCTTGCCGACTGCGAACGACGCAGCGCGTTGGCGATTGCCAATCAAGCAATCGCCGAATTCGGCAAGAATGCGTCGCACCCTTCGCGCAGCGCAAGCACCTCAGCGATCACGCTCGGCGCCGGCGTGGCAACGGTTAGTGTCGTACCAAAAAACTTCGATGCAAATCGCATGATCGAGAGCGCGGCTCGTTGCCTTTCGGCGGCCCGGCTGTGTGGAATCAGCACCGTAAAAAGCATCGAGGTTTAGCGACCGGCACGAGGCGAACATTCCTCACTGCTAAACCTGTTCGGCACTACGCCTCGCCCCGGCAATGGCGTATGATGGTTCGCTATGAGCACGCCCGGCCCAGCGGACCCGTCCCCGCCTGAGAACCTGCCCACACTGCCGCCGAATCCATCGGCGACCGACAAGCTGTCGGAAATGCCCTCGACCACACTGGTTGCGACTGCCTATCGCACAGAAGCGGGCGACCGTGGCTGGGCCAATTCCCCGGAACTGCGCGAGTCGCATCTCCGCTCCGCGCCGCGGCGGCGCGTCGTGCTACCAATCGTGCTATTCATCGCCACTTGCCTGTCGACGTTTTGGGTCGGTGCGGCTGGCTGGCGGCCGCAGCTCGTCGAAACAACCGCCGATATCCAGGCCAAGCTCTCGGCCAATTGGCAACAGGGCCTCCTCTATATGGGAGCCGTGCTCGCCATTCTGCTCACGCACGAGATGGGGCACTTCCTGCAAACGGTGCGTTATCGCATTCCGGCCAGTTACCCGCTCTGCATTCCCGTGCCGTTTACTCCGATCGGCACGATGGGCGCGGTCATCAGCATGGACGGCATGCGGGCGAATCGGAAACAGATTTTCGATATCGGCCTCGCCGGCCCGCTGGCTGGCCTGGCGGTCGCCGTGCCGATCCTGTATCTCGGCGTGCGCAATCTCGACTTGTCTGTGCCGGCCATCCCGGGCGATATGCAGCTCTACAATCCTGTGATCGTGCGGTGGATGATTCAATGGGTTCATCCCGAGTGGGCCGACCGCGCCGCGTGGATTTCCATCTCGCAGCTCAACCCCTTCTTCATGGCCGGCTGGGTCGGCATGCTGATCACCGGACTCAACATGCTGCCCGTGAGTCAACTCGACGGTGGGCACACGATCTACGGCCTCTTCGGGCGTGATGCCTACAAAATTGCCCGCGCGTTTATCATCGTGGCCATCGCTTACATGATCCTGTATTTGGAACAAGCCGCGATCTGGACGCCCATGTTGATCCTGGTGATTCTCTTGGGGATTCACCATCCGCCGACGGCAGACGACAGCGTCGAGTTGGACGATTTCCGCTGGATCGTGGGCGTGGCCTCGATGGCGATTCCGGTGCTGTGCTTTCCGCTGCAGGCGATTAAGCAGTAAAAACCCATGCAGTTTCAAAGAATCGAATCGTCTTTTTCCACATGGTTGCCGTGGATATAATAGGAACATGAGCGCTGTAGCGTCCCATGACGAATTATCGATCCTTCGCCGGGTAGTCGACCCGGAGAATGGAAATCTCACTCAAGCGGCTGCGGAAGCAATCTTGCGTCTTGACTTGGATCCCCGTGATCGAATTCGCATGCAAGAGCTCCTTGAGAAAAATCGCGACGGCACGTTAACGTCCGACGAAAACGACGAGCTTGAGAATTATTGCCGGGTCGGACGTTTTCTCGATCTCGTGCGATCCAAAGCGCGACACTCGCTGCAATCGACTGACGCATAATGAACGAAGCGTTAGCTGGCATCGTCTGGCAACGCGCCCGTGATCGCTGCGAATACTGCTTGCTTCCATGCGCGCTTTCGCTCATGCCTTTTGAGATTGACCATGTGATTCCTCGCAAACATGGCGGATTAACCGTTGAAGGAAATCTGGCGCTGGCGTGCTTCTATTGCAATCGATACAAAGGAACAAACATCGCCGGATTCGATCCTCAAACACACGCCATGACACGTCTATTCGATCCGCGAAAAGATATCTGGACACAACATTTCGGATGGCTCTCAACACGCCTTGAAGGAACAACACCGATTGGTCGCACGACGATCGATGTATTGAGAATCAACCACCCTGAGATGCTAGTGATTCGCGAAGCGCACAGAGACGAAGGGGTTTTTCCGTATTAAAAGCGGCTTAAAACTCGTAGCTGAATTCGCCGGAATTCAGGACATCGATCAGGGCGCAAGCAGGAGCCGTCCTGGCGCGCCGAGGTAGCCTTTGATGTCGTTCGTGAATCGGGCGGCGGCTGCGCCGTCGACGAGGCGGTGATCGTAGCTGATCGAGAGCGGCATCATCAGTCGGCCAACCACTTTGTCACCGTGCATCTGCGGCACCAGCCGGCTGCGACCGACCAATAGGATCGCTACTTGCGGCGGGTTGATGATTGGCGTCGAGTAGGTGCCGCCGACCGAGCCAAGGTTGCTGACCGTGAACGTGCCGCCTTTGATCAAATCGAGGTCGAACTTGCCCTCACGCACGGTGCCGGCCAATTCTTCCAGCTCCGACGCGATCTGCGAAATGCTCTTGCGATCGGCATCGCGCAGCACCGGCACCACAAGGCCGCGCTCCGTATCCACAGCGACGCCGATATTCACGTATTCTTTATAGATGATCGTGTTCGATTCCATGTCGACCGACGCATTGAGCACCGGATGGCGCTTCAGTGAGCTGGCCACCGCCTTGATGACGAATGCCATCCCTGTCAGCTTGATGCCACGCTCGGCATAGTCGCGCTTGCTCTGCTCGCGCATGTCTTCGAGTTCGGTGACGTCGACGTCGTCGAAGTTCGTGAGTTGGGGAATCGTCGTATACGATTCGACCATATTGCGGGCGATCGTTTGCCGCATCCGTGACATTTTTTCGAGACGCACGCCGCCGAAGTCGTCGGTATCGGGCGAACCGGGAGGCGTCACGCCACGCGGAGCGGCGGCGGCAACCTGCTCGTTGGTTTCGCGGATGTGGGCGCGGACATCTTCGACCGTCACGCGACCAGCCGCGCCCGTCGGACGCACGCGTCGCAAATCGACGCCCAGTTGTCGAGCCAATCGGCGAACTGCCGGACCGGCCGCGGCCGACGCATGCCCGTCGCCCGGTTCATCTTGAACCTTTTCGCCCGACGACGAAGCTTTCTTCGCCCTGGCCGAAACCGGCGCGGGAGCCGGCTCATCGTCTTCTTCATCTTCTTTCGGTTCGGGCACTCGCAATCGGGGTCGCTTCGGCGGCGCCTTCGGAGCGGGAGCTTCTTCCTCTTCCTGCTCCTCCTCGGCAGCTTTCTCTTCTTTGGGCTCGGGCGCCTTGGGCTTGGCGGCCTTGGGTTTCTCTTCCTTGGGCGCTGCTGGCTTGGGGGACGATTCTTTCGCTTCCGCGCCAGCACCATCGATCTCCATGATCGCCGCGCCGACCGCGACGGTGTCGCCTTCGCCAACAAGAATCTTGGTGATCTTCCCAGCCTGAGGCGCGGGCACCGGCATCGTAGCCTTGTCGGTTTCGATCTCCATCAAATCCTGATTGGCTGTAACCGTGTCGCCCTCCTTCACGAAGATGCTGAGCACGTCGCCGGATTCGATGTTTTCGCCAAGATTGGGTAGTTTGATTTGTGTTGGCATAGCGAATTGATTAAGGAATTACCACGGAGACACAGAGAGCACGGAGAATACAAATATCAATACAATCCAAATGAGTATCTGTAGTGACAATTCACTAAGAATAATTGTTCGCTAACTTTCTTCTCTGTGTTCTCTGTGTCTCCGTGGTTAGTTTTCTTTTTGTGGCTAGGCGTATAGCGCCGAAGTTTTTTCTGGATCGATGCCCAAATCCTTGATCGCATTCGCGACACATTGGGCATCGCACTTGCCTTCTTTCATGAGTTGATTCAGCGTGGCCAGCGTGACGAACTCGGCGTCGACTTCGAAATGACGGCGGAGCGTGCCGCGGCTTTCGCTGCGACCTAAGCCATCGGTGCCCAGGGAGTACAATCCACCGGGAACCCATTCGCTGATCTGCTCGGCCAGAATGCGAACATTGTCCGACGCGGCAATGCAGGGCCCCTGCGCGTCTTGGAGCGCCCGCTCCACGTAAGACACTTTCGGCGGCAATGTCGGGTGGAGCAGGTTCCAACGCTTGCATTCCTGCGCCTCGCGCCTGAGCTCGGTGTAGCTCGTAACGCTCCACACGTCGCTCGAAACCTGGTATTTCTCCGCGAGCATCGATTGAGCCTTGAGCACATGCCGCAAGATCGCGCCGCTGCCGAATAGCTGCGCCCGGCTCTTGCCGCCCGGCGCATCGACCGACGACACCTTGTACATGCCACGAATGATGCCCTCTTCGCAGCCGGCCGGCATCTCGGGCATTTCGTAGTTTTCGTTGTGGAGCGTGATGTAGTACATCGCCGTTTCGTTGTCCTCATACAGCCGCTTGAGGCCGTCGAAGATAATCACGGCGATTTCGTATGCGTAAGCCGGATCGTATGCGCGCACCGTGGGAAACGCGATCGCGTTCAAGAGGCTGTGGCCGTCCTGGTGCTGCAAGCCTTCGCCGTTGAGCGTGGTGCGTCCGGCAGTGCCGCCCAGGATGAAGCCCTTCGCACGGGCATCGGCCGCGGCCCAGATCAAGTCGCCGATCCGCTGGAAGCCGAACATCGAGTAATAGATGAACATCGGAATCATGTTCACCCCATGCGATGAATACGCGGTGCCAGCGGCCACGAACGACGACATCGAGCCCGCCTCGGTGATGCCTTCCTCGAAGAGTTGCCCGTCCTTCGCTTCCTTGTAAAAAGCCAGCTGATCGGAGTCGACCGGCTCGTAAAGCTGGCCCACGTGCGAGTAGATGCCGATCTGGCGGAACAGGCCCTCCATGCCGAATGTCCGCGATTCGTCCGGCACGATCGGCACGAAGTTTTTGCCGATCTTCTTGTCGCGCAAGAGGTCGCCGAGCAGACGAACGTAGCCCATCGTCGTCGACATTTCCTTGCCCGGGCCTTTGCTGACGAGCTTGTCCATCGTTTTTGCGTAATCGGTGATCCGTGGCACCTCCATCGTCACCGGCTTGGTCGACCGCGACGGCACCGGGCCGCCAAGCGCATTGCGGCGCTCGCGCAAGTAAGCCATCTCCGGGCTATCTTCCGGCGGGCGATAAAACGGCGCTTCGGCCACGCGCTCGTCCGAAATCGGAATGCCGAACCGCGTGCGGAACTCGCGCAGCTCGTCTTCGTTGAGCTTCTTCTGGTTGTGCGTCACGTTGCGACCTTCGCCACCTTCGCCCAGGCCATAGCCTTTGATCGTCTTCGCAAGGATGACGGTCGGCTTGCCTTCACACTCCATGGCCGCCTTGTACGCCGCGTACACTTTTTCCGGATCGTGGCCGCCGCGACGCATCTTTTGCAGCTTCTCGTCGGAATACGACTTCACCATTTCGGCAACTTCGGGGTATTTCCCGAAGAAATCTTCGCGGATGTAGTCGCCGCTCGAAACAACGTACTTTTGATACTGCCCGTCTGGCACTTCCATCATCCGCTGTTGCAGCAAGCCCGCTTCGTCAAGGTCCAAGAGCGGGTCCCAATCGCCGCCCCAGATGACTTTGATCACGTTCCACCCAGCCCCGCGGAACGCGCCTTCCAGCTCTTGAATGATCTTGCCGTTGCCGCGCACTGGTCCATCGAGCCGTTGCAGGTTGCAGTTGATGACGAAGATCAGGTTGTCGAGCTTCTCGCGCGCCGCGAGCGTAATCGCGCCGAGCGACTCCGGCTCATCGCATTCGCCGTCGCCCAAAAATGCCCAGACACGTTTCTTCGAGCAATCGACGATCCCGCGATCGGTCAAGTAACGATTGAACCGCGCCTGGTAGATCGCCATGATCGGGCCGAGGCCCATCGACACCGTCGGAAACTCCCAAAAATGCGGCATCAACCACGGATGAGGATAGGAGGACAAGCCACCGCCCGGCTGCAACTCGCGGCGGAAGTTGACCAGGTTCTCCTCCGTCAGCCGCCCTTCCAAAAACGCGCGGGCGTACATGCCCGGCGACGCATGACCTTGAAAATAAATCTGATCGCCTTCGTAACCACTCTCTCCGCGACCGTGGAAGAAATGGTTCATCGCCACTTCGTAGAGTGTGGCCGACGAAGCGTACGTCGAAATATGACCGCCGATGCCGGCGAAGTCGCGATTGGCGCGCGTGACCATCGCCATCGCGTTCCAACGAATGAAGCTCTTGATTCGTCGCTCCAGCTCGCGCTTGCCCGGGTACCGCGGCTCTTTTTCGTGCGGAATCGTATTCACATACGGAGTCGTGGCCGTGAAGGGCAGCTCCACGCCATTGCGAATCGCCGCCTGCTCCAGCGCCGTAAGCAACTGCTGCACGCGCTCCGGCCCCTTGCGCTCCAACACATAGTCGAGCGACTCGAGCCATTCGGCCGTCTCGGCCGGATCGACATCGTTCGGAATCGGCGAATTCTGCTTGGCGAGATCTGCTTGTGCCATACCATCGTTCCTACGTCAATTATTCACCACGGAGACACGGAGATCACGGAGAAGAGAATTATCCGCGGATAAACGCAGATGGACACAGATACAATAACTCAAAGCGACTTTACGATAACGGGGCGAGGTTGTCTTGGAATCGACTTCTATCGAGTTCGGGTAAGACAAATCCTCTTCCTCTTCATCTGCGTCTATCTGCGTTCATCTGCGGATTCTCACCAATGTCTTCTCAGTGCCCTCCGTGTCTCCGTGGTAATTCTTCTGCTACTTTCTCTTTGGTCGATACACTTCCGTCGCCGTGCCCAGGTAGACATCGCCTGCGAACGACAGGGTTTCGCTGAGCGTCGGGTGAGGATGGATCGAGTCGGCCACGTCGCGCACGGTGCAACCCATCTCGATAGCAACGACGGCTTCAGCGATCAATTCGCCCGCGCCCGCGCCGACGATGCCGCAACCCAACACGCGATCCGACGACGGATCGATGACCCATCGCGTCATGCCATCGGTGCGGCCGTTGGCAATCGCTCGGCCGCTGGCCTGCCACGGGTAAACCGCTGTGGCCACATCGCGACCTTCGCGTTCTGCCTCGGCCACGGTCAGGCCCGCCCAGGCAATTTCCGGATCGGTAAACACCACGGCCGGAATCGCCTGTGGCTCGAATGCCGCCGGCTTGCCGGCCAGCACCTCGGCCGCAACCTTGCCTTCGTGCGACGCTTTGTGCGCCAGCATCGGTTCGCCGGCAACGTCGCCAATGGCCAGGATATGTGGATCAGCAGTCTGCATCTGTTCGTTGACGACGACGAAGCCCTTATCGTTGACCTGCACCTTGGTATTTTCCAAACCGATGCCGCTCGTCACCGGCCGCCGGCCGATGGAGACCAGCACCCGATCGAACGGATGAACGCCGTCGAACTCTGGCCCTTCGGTTTTCACGTTCACCTTGTCGCCCGCCGCTTCGAGCTCGACGACCTTCGTACCCAGGTGAATGCCGGCAAACCGCTCGCGGAGTCGTTTCTCTAGCGGCTTCACCAAATCGCGATCCGCGCCCGGCAACAGGCCGTCGAGCAACTCGACGACCGTCACCTTCGAGCCCAGCTCGGCGTAAACCGTGCCCATCTCCAGGCCAATGTACCCACCGCCAATGACGAGCAGGGACTCGGGCACGTCTGCTAGCGCCAGCGCTCCGGTGGAGTCCATCACGCGCGGCGAATCGACCTTAAACATCTTCGGCATCGCCGGCACCGATCCGGTAGCCAGGATGCAATGGTCGAACGTCAGCCGCTCGCTGTCATAGGTGCTTTTGTCGCCCCCTTCGAGTTGCAGCGTCTGGGAATCGACAAAAATCCCCCGGGCATTGATCACGCGGACATTTCGACGCTTGGCTAGCTGTGCCAGCCCGCCGGTGAGTGTATCGATCACGTGCTCCTTGCGGGCACGCACTTTGTCGATCGAGATGCGGGGCTTGCCAAAATCGATGCCCCATTCGCTCATCTCGGCCGCTTCGCTCATCACCTTGGCGACGTGCAAAAGTGCCTTCGACGGGATACAGCCGCGCAGCAGGCAGGTTCCGCCGAGACGGGGATCGGCCTCTACGATGGTGGTTTCGAGTCCCAAGTCCGCGGCGAGGAAGGCGGCCGCATAACCGCCCGGCCCGCCGCCGAGGACGACAACTTTGCTGTGATTCGCCATAACCCTTTTACTGGTAAAGCAGTTACTTCGCTAAACATATTAGTTTACCCGGCTTACCCGACCGGGCCAATGGGAGGAATTTCGCAGCCGGGCGAAGGCCCCACCTGCCCGATGCTGGATGTCTAGCAGGGCATTGAGGTTAGGCGGACAGCGCGGACGTCAATTGGCCCTAGCCGTTCATGGCACTCCCGCTACCCGGCTTCGCCATCCAGGCTCTCTATAGACCACCGCGAAGGGGCTTTGCCTAGAAAATCGCGCTAAGCCGCAAGCGATTGGATAACGGCTCTCTGGTAACAGGTCTCTTTTGTGGCTTGACGTTAATTTCTGGGCAAAGCCCCGCGAAGGTCAACGCCGTTAATCCTCTTCGATGGAGTGGCCACAAGAAACACGAAAAGGCACGAAAAGCTTTCATGCTTCTAACAAATTGAACCGCCAAGTATGCCAAGGAAGACAGAAATCAGCCGTGAATTGCTTGGCGTCCTTGGTGTGCTTGGCGGTTTCATTCATTTTGTTATTGAGACTTTCATTGATAATGGGCACGATGGGCGGGGGCGAGGACGCCCCGGCTCGCGTGTAGTTGGTTCGTCAGGTCTGGTCCAAAATATGGTGGAGCGCCTCGTCCAGCCTCGGGTGGAGAAACTCGAACCGCGCGTTCTCTAGCGCTCTTGGAAAAACGCGATTACCGCCGATCGTCGGCCGATGCAGCACCGCGCCGAGCGTCTTGGTGAATTCCCGATTCGTCACCGGGTTTGGCGCCGTGCCGTTCACCGGCCCCGTCAGCCCCGCCGCCGAGAGCGCGAATTGAATCACTCGCACCAAATCATCAAGCGCGATCCAACTCATATATTGCTGGCCGCTGCCGATCACGCCTCCCAAACCCAATCGAAATGGCGTGAGCATCTTGGCCAACCCGCCGCCCTCCTTGCTCAACACGAAACTGGTCCGC
>CAZGMU010000082.1:5385-13678 GCA_964526975.1 uncultured Planctomycetaceae bacterium | reverse complement strand
CCGTCACCCCCGCCCCTCCACCCCGTCATTCCCGCGAAGGCGGGAATCCAGCCCAGCCGCGCAACCCTAGCTTCCCGCCTCTGCGGGAATGACCGCCAGGACCAACGCCCGTCCCCCCCGCACTCCTCTCCCGTCACCCCCGCCCCTCCACCCCGTCATTCCCGCGAAGGCGGGAATCCAGCCCAACGCGCAACCCTAGATTCCCGCCCCCACCACGCGAGGGCAAGCTCTCCGCGGGAATGACCGCCAGGATCAACACCCGTCACTCCCACGGAAGCGGGAATTCGCGACACTACAGTTAAATGAATACGGGACTAGTCGCCCGGCCGGATGCAGTCGTCGGTGACGAGCGACGCAGGATTTGGAAAGTCGGCCGGAATGCCCGGGGCCGTGACGGGGTCGCCACGTTCGATGCGGGCGGCGACTTCAAGGTTCAGGTCAAGCAGTTGCTGAAGGAGATCTTTCTTGGCGGAAAAGCCATAGGCGGCCAGGACGGCGGCGTCGAGCGCGGCGTGAGCGTCTTTGAGCGGGTTTTGGCCGGGGAGTTCGAGCGTGCGATAGACGGCGCGGAGGCCGCCTTTGAGCAAGGCGCGTTTCCTATCGCATTTTATCTGCGAATGTGTCGGGTACCGAATAAAATTCCACGTATTGGATTGAAATAACGTGAGAAAGGGTTAATCTTGAACGATTAGTTTGCACCACAAACAGCTATGGAGGGCACGAGATGCTTACCCGAGGAACCTACCATCGCGAATTGAATTGGACGGCGGAAGTAGGAATATCGAAACTGAAGCCTGCATATAGCACTCCTTTGGGTGCAATGATCAATTCCGATTCGATTAAGGTATTAAAGTCGATTCCATCATGCAGCGTCGATTTGGTACTAACGTCTCCGCCTTTCGCTCTTACTCGCAAGAAGGAGTACGGAAACGAACCCATTGAGCGATACCTCGAATGGTTCATGCCATTCTGCCTGGAAATTAAGAGGGTACTCAAACCGACGGGTAGCTTTGTCCTGGACATCGGTGGTGCATGGATTCCGGGTGTGCCGGTTCGAAGTATTTATCACTTCGAGCTGGCGGTCAAGCTTGCGAAGGAGTTCTTTCTTGCGCAGGAGTTCTATTGGTATAACCCGGCGCGACTTCCAACGCCCGCGGAATGGGTCACCGTGCGTCGCGTTCGCGTTAAAGACGCAGTAAACATGGTCTGGTGGTTTGCGAAATCGGAGTGGCCTAAAGCGGATAATCGTGCGATTCTGCAACCGTATAGTGAAAGTATGAAGCATTTGATCCGACACGGTTACAATGCCAAGAAGAGGCCATCAGGTCACGATATTTCGACGAAGTTTCAACGAGATAACGGCGGTTCTATTCCTCCAAATCTTTTACAGATAGCTAATACTGAGTCCAATAGTAGATATCTGCGCGAATGCAAGAAACGTGGCGTTAAGGCGCATCCTGCCAGATATCCTGAGTCACTCGCCCAATTCTTCATCGATTTCCTAACGGACGAAGGTGACCTTGTGGTTGATCCATTCGCCGGGAGTAATGTGACTGGTGTAGTTTGCAACGCGAATGAGCGCCGATGGGTCGGAGTCGAATTAGATTCAAAGTACGTTGAAAGTTCGGTAATCCGATTTGACGGACACAACTTACTTGAAAAAGTGGGAAGTATGACTAAGGTAAGCACGCGTCGTAAAAAGTCTGATGGTCGAACGCGACCGAGTAACATGCGGAGCTAACTACTCTTGCCTGGAATCCCATTTAGCTCGCTAGTCAGCCAATTTGTTAACATTCTGGAACGGGATGGCGCGACGGTAATTCGGGTTCGTACGGCCGATCGCGAAAGGCCCGCCCGATTACGCATCGTCACGACGCGTCAGACAGACACCATCCTGTTTCTCTGGGCAATTACTGGGGGTGGGGGCGGTGCCGGTGTTCGCCCAGCTGGAGAACGTCGAATTCAGATTACGGGGGTCAATCGATTACCGCTTGAACCTGGCGTAAGAACGCTGCTTGGCGGATGGAGCGAAGAGTTTGACGTCTACGCTTTTTGGGATGCACGGCGGCACGTGACTTTTGGTAGTTCGCCAAGCCTGCAGGTCACCGACGCGACGCTTGAAACAGCCGCGAGAATTGGAATTGCGACTCAATTGCGTCCAACTCGCGAGGGCCAAGAGGTCGTAGTTGCGGTATCGCCGAGTTCCTTGTTGTGGTATTTGGAAAATGGTACTCCGCTCCACAATGCGGGAGACGATGCACTTGCAGTCGACCAGCTAACCGATGCAACGCAGGAGGAAGAGAGAGAATTCCTCGATTCGGCTTCTACAGAAGCCGAGAGTGCGCGGCGTTACGATCTGGTTGAAACTATGCGGGCGTATCGCGATGCCGCATTTCGGCCAGCTGTTTTGCAAGCATATTCGTATAAATGTGCAGTTTGCGGTTGCGATCTGAAGCTAGTCGACGCCGCACACATCGTCCCAGTGTCACATCCGACCTCGACAGACGATGTGACGAATGGCCTCGCGTTGTGTCGTTTACATCATGGTGCGTTTGACAATGCGCTGCTGGGAATACAATCAGATTTCAAACTTGTGATTAACCCGGAACGTTGTGAGAAGTTGCATGAAATTGCGATGGATTCCTGGTTGCCTACCTTTCGAAACGCGTTGCCCGAACGTATTCGGGTTCCGATGTCCATTGAAGCAAGACCCTCACCTGAGAAACTTCGACTCGGTCTCCAGCTGCGTCGATGGCCCGCTGAGTTGATCGCGTAGTAACTCCGCATATTAGATTTTTGACTGTTCAGAAGTCTTGGAGTTGCCCGTTTGGTTGTGTTGCCAGTACGAGACGTGTCCAGTAGTCGAACGCCTGGCGGTAGTGGCGGCGGAGATCGGCGCCGCGTTTCTTCATTTCGATGAGGACGAGCGGCTTCCAGACGAAGTCGGCGAAGGAGGTGCCGCCGCCATCTTCTTTGGCTTTGCGAATGCGGAATTCGGCTTTGCCAGTTTCGAGAGCGCCTTTTTGGGCGAAGGCTTGGAGCAGCCGGTCGAGGAAGATTTGGGCTTCGCCTTTTTCGTCGCCGGTAATGTGTGCCTTCGACCAGTCGACGAAATCCTGCAGCCGAGACTTACGATCGTTGGCCATCCGGGTTGCGCTCCATGCTGGGGGCGATAAACAAACAAAAACTGTTATCCAAGCGAATCTCGCCTTCGCAGTCCGCGGAGACGGTTCCCTATGCGGAGCAAGGATTTTAGCCCCATATTCACGCAATTGCAGCGTCCCCGGATTCCCGCCTGCGCGGGAATGACCAGTAGGATCAACGCCTGTCATTCCCGCGAAGAGCTTGCCCTCGCGTAGGTGGGGGCGCGGGAATCGAATCAGTCACTTAAGCTCCACTCGCCATAGTTAACGGAAACTCGCATTAGTTTAACGCCCCCTTCTACAGGTGAGTAGGGCTAGCACCGTCGGCAAAACCGCCACCAAAACCCCTTCTCCTAATGAAAGTGGCCTTGCTTTTGGCCACCCATTGTGATACTGTACATACGTATAAATAACCGCCGGATTTGCCCAGGAATTACGCCAAGCCACAAGATAAACCTGTTACCAGGGAATCGTTATCCAATCGCTTGCGGCTTAGCGCGATTTTCTGGGCAAAGCCAATAACCGCCGCTGTCTTCTTGCGCGATGCCTGACGCTGCGCACAACGAACTCGCCATGAACTCAAGCTATTTACCCAGTCTGCTGTTCACACTGCGCGAAAACGTGACAAACCAATCCACCCTACGTGCTCAAAACTCGGGGGGAGAATTGTGCGCGCTTGATAAGACCCCAGCGGTAAACGATCCCGGCGATCGGTCGACAGCAGTCATTCCCGCGGAGGCGGGAATCCAGTGCATGACCAAGACCGCTAGATTCCCGCCTCCGCGGGAATGACAACACTGGGTGAATACAACATTAGTACCAGGTTTTGTCACCAAACCGCCTCGACCATGCCCGCTTCAAACCAATATTCGCGCCATTTTGGAACCCGCGTGCCCGCACGCAGGCTTGGCTTTCCGATGCATCACGCGAACCGCCTGTTCCAAAATCACGACCTTTTGGAATTAAAAATCGAGTGCGCGCCAACCGAGGATCGCTCCAAAAACGCCGGGCGATGGTTATGGACGCCGGCGACTGCGGATGAATGCGGCCAAGCAAAGAGCGAGCAGCACAGAAGTCGATGGTTCCGGAACGGCATTGCTCGACGTTGTCGAGGCTTCGGCGCCCGAGCCCGAGGCCGGTGTAAATGTCTTGCCGAAGTACGACCGCCACACGTCGAAGTCTTTCGTATCGATCGTGCCGTCGCCGTTGCCGTCGGCCGCGAGGTTCGTCGTGCCGACGGCCTTCCGCCAGACGAGGTAGTCGGCGGAGTCGACGCGGTTGTCGTTGTTATAATCGCCGGGCAGGCCCACCGGCGTGCCGAAGTTGTTGCGCAGGAACACCATGATGTCTTCCAGCGTGACGACTTCGACTTTGGTGGGATCGAGCCATTGGACAAGCTGGTTGAGGTTGCTCATCGGGTCGCCCGTGCCGGTGCCGTCGGGGCCGAGCACCGACCACGGGTGGACGTTGACGATCGTGAACGACGCCGAGTCGGTGTAGGCGTTGCGATGCGTGTTGGCATTGAGCGCGGTGGCGATCGAGCGGGCCGTGTCGGCGCCGTCCCAGAGCGAGTACCTGACCGAGAGGATCGGCTTGCCGTTGCGAAATTGGAGCGCGCCGTTGCGGCCTTTGTAGTACCTGTCGTACGTCTTGTACATCATGCCCATGACGCTCGGGTCGTCGAGAATCGCGCCGAGCTTCGTGGCGTTGTAGGACGTGTCGAGGATCGACACCACGCGCTGGTCGGCGGCATCGAGCGAGTCGCCGATCGAGGCGGCCATCGTGGCGATGTCGGGCACTTTGCTGGGGAACGACAGACCCGCGCCGCCCGGCGAGACGAAGTTATCGTGATGCGCTCCATTCGATGCGTGGTCGTAGATGTAATTGAACGCGACCGGGTTCATCTCGGTGAGCGACGAGGTGAGGTCCCAGGTCATGTCGAAATTGCCACGATGGGGCGAGCCGTACCACTTCGGGTCGGTGGCAAACCCGTTGCTGAGCCATTGGGCGTTGTCGCCATCGCTCATCACGAAGGCGACGTAGTGCTTGCCGCGCTCGGGAGCCACGTTCATGGGCGCATGGTACTTTTGTTCGGAGAGCGGGACTTGCCAGCGAGACATCGTCGAGATGCTCCACGAGTAATCGCTGGCCACCGCTTGTTGATTGTTTTGCGACGATTGAGTGAAGAAATCTTCTTCGCTGGCGGCCCAGCCAAAGATGCGGCCTGCCTTATTCTGGTTGGCCGCATACGTGCCGATCGAGGCGGGATCGTTGTAAAACATGAAGCCTTTGTTCATCACCGCGTAGTCACGCAGCAGCTCGTTGAACGACGTGTTCTGGTGGAACAGCATGTCTTTGTTGAACTGCGAGCCGTATTGGGAGTAGGCCTGGGCATAGGTCATCGAGCGGGCGTCGGCCGTTTGCGGAAGACCAGCGAGTATTGCGGTGAGAACTGTGGAGGAATCAACGGCGATCGAGTTGGTAACGCCGGCAATGCTGGTCGCGATGTTCACCGAGTCTGGATTCGACGCACGATCGTAGAGCACGTATCCGTTGAGCATGCCGCGGTACTTGTTGATGATCGTGCTCGTCGAGGTTTGTACGGTCGATTGTACTTGCGGATACTTGGTCTTCAGTTGGTCGAGCCAGAACCGCGGGTTGGGTTGGGTGCCCGCGTTGGGCGAGAGCAGCAACTCGCCGTTGGTGTTGCGGTTCACGATGCCGGCCAACGTGGACATCATGACGTTTTGGCTGGCGTTGCCCATGGGCCAGATGGTGACGGTGCTGGGGAGCTGTTGAGCGCGGGCGAGAGGGGCGGCTGTTGGGAAGAGCAGTGCGAAAGCGAGAACGAAGAGAGGGAGGAGGGGAGAGGGGGAGGCGGCGAGAGAGGAGCTTTGGGAGTTCGTGTTAGAAGAGGTGTTGATCATTTTTGTTCGCCTGGACCTATTGTACACCGGAGTTTAGGGGCAGTTTTTCCGAGGTTCGAGGCCAAAACGGGGAATCCCCGGGGCGGGGTTCATTTGCGGTTGCATTTGGCGTGCCGATCCTTAAACTTAGGTGTTTAAGCAGCAGTAATTGTTTACAGGTAGAAGAAGAACCAAGCTGAAAAAAGGGGCCCGCCGGGCACCGGTTTTTGGCGCTACCGCACATGTAGGAGTTTGGTGTCGGCTTAGCAAATGGCCCGGTAGCGTGAGGCTGGATTCTCGTGAATCGAGCTGCAAGATCGCCGGGAGCGCAGCGCACCAGAGAGAGTGAAACGCGGGAACCGCAATGCCATTAACGAAAGAGCGGAAACAACAGCTGAAGGGTGAATTTGGTCGTGGAGCCTCGGATTCGGGCTCCCCGGAAGTCCAGATTGCGCTGCTCACCAATCGCATCGCCCAGATGACCGAGCATTTGAAATTGCACTCCAAGGACTACGCCAGTCGGCGTGGTTTGTTGGGCATGGTCAGCCGGCGACGTCGTTTGTTGGATTACGTGAAGCGGATCAATCCCGAACAGTATCTCGAACTGTTGCGGCGTCTGGAGATTCGGAAGTAAGCGCGGGGAGCAAGGAGCAAGGAGCAGGGAGCCCAATGTTTGCTCCCCGCCTCTTGCTCCCCGCTCCCAGCTCATTTCTCCGCCACTCTGGCGCAAAGCGCGTACGCGTTTGCTGGCGCATCTAGTCTTCTGCGCTCAAGCTCTGGGTCGTGTGCGTTAGCACGGTACTCGCTGCGGCGAGACGAGTAGCGCCGAACGCAAAAAATCTAATCTAATCTAATCTAATATCATTAAGTTAAAGGGTCGAAGGAAAAGAATGTTACAACGCACAAGTGTCGAACGTCGGATTGGTAGCAAGGTTTTGCGGATCGAAACAGGCGCCTTGGCGAAGCAGGCGGCCGGTTGTTGTTTGGTGCAGTATGGGGACACGGTCACGCTCAGCGCGGTGGCCACGGGCCCGGCCCGGCCGGGGATGGATTATTTTCCACTGACCTGTGATTACCGGGAGCGGCAAGCGGCTGCCGGTAAATTCCCGGGCGGGTTCCTCAAACGCGAAGGCCGGCCGACGACCAAGGAAACGCTGACCGCGCGATTGATCGATCGACCGATTCGGCCAATGTTCGCCGAGGGCTTCAACGACGAAGTGCAAATTCAAAACTTCGTCATGGCCAGCGACCGGCAGACAGACGGCGATGTGCTGGCGATGAACGGCGCGAGCGCGGCCTTGTGCATTTCGCCGTTGCCGTTTAAGGGCCCGCTGGGCGCGGTTCGGCTGGGGCTCGTGGATGGGCAGTTCGTGCCGTTTCCGACGCACGACGAGCTGGAAGTGAGCGAGCTCGATCTGATCGTTTCCGGCTCGCGCGACGCGGTGCTGATGATCGAAGGTTTCTCGCGCGAGATGCCGGAAGATCGGATGCTCGAAGCGCTGGCCGAGGCGCATCGCTATGTGCGCGAACTGTGCGATTTGCAGCAGGAACTGGCCGACAAGGTCGGCGTGAAGAAGATGGATTTCGTGCCGCCGGCGAACGATGGAATTTACGATCGCTTGCGAGCTTCTTTCTACGATCGGCTCAAGGAAGCCAAGCGAACCGAAGGCAAGCACGCGCGAGCCGAAGCTGTGGCGCAGTTGAAGTCGGCGGCTCTCTTGGAGATCATTCCGAGCCCGACGGCCGAAGGCGCTCCGGGGTTGGATGCGTTTTCCAAGGCCTGGCATACGCTCGAAGAGCACGCGGTTCGCGATTGGATTTTGAGCGGCACGCGGCCGGATGGGCGCGATTACAAAACTTTGCGACCGATCACATGCGAAGTCGACCTATTGCCATGCGTGCATGGTTCGGCGCTGTTCCAACGCGGCGAGACGCAGGCGCTCATCACGGTGGCCTTGGGCACTGGTCGTGACGAGCAACGCGTTGATGGCCTGTTCGAGGAATACTCGAAGCGGTTCATGCTCGATTACAACTTCCCATCGTTCTCGGTGGGTGAGTGCCGTCCGATCCGCGGGCCGGGGCGGCGTGAAATTGGGCACGGCATGCTGGCCGAGCGGAGCGTGAACCCGGTTCTGCCCGATCACGAGGAGTTCCCGTACACAATTCGCGTGATCTCGGACATCCTGGAATCGAACGGCTCGAGCTCAATGGCGAGCGTTTGCGGCGCCACGCTGGGCCTGATGG
>CAZGMU010000082.1:0-5285 GCA_964526975.1 uncultured Planctomycetaceae bacterium | reverse complement strand
CGATAAGTGGGTGCTGCTGACCGACATCATCGGCGACGAGGATCACTACGGCGATATGGACTTCAAGATCGCCGGCACGCAGAACGGCATCACGGGCATTCAGCTTGACCTGAAGATCGCTGGTATCAGCGAAGAGATCATTCGGGCGACGCTGGCCCAGTCGCGCGAAGCGCGGATGGAGATTCTGCGGGCGATGCTGTCGGCCATTCCGCGTCCGCGGCCGAACACCTCGCCGACCGCTCCACGGCTGGCTCGTACGAAGATCGATTCGGAGAAGATCGGTCTGCTCATTGGCCCGGGCGGCAAGAACATTCGCGCCATCCAGGAAGACAACGGCGTGACGATCGACGTCGAGGAAGACGGCACGGTGACGATTGCCGGCGCCGACGAGCAGTCGGTCAAGCGAGCCTTGGGCCGCGTCGAGGCGATGACGGCTTCGGTGCAGGTTGGCCGCATCTACGAAGGCACCGTGACGAGCGTGAAGGACTTTGGCGCGTTTGTCGAAATCCTGCCGGGCAAGGACGGCTTGTGCCACATCAGCGAGTTGGCCGACGAGTATGTGGCGAGCGTCGGCGATGTGTGCCGCGTGGGCGACACGATGATGGTCAAGGTAATTGCCGTCGATGAGCAAGACCGCGTGAAGCTGAGCCGCAAGGCGGCGATGCGTGAGGCGGCTGCGGCCGAAGGCAACGGCACGCCGGCGTAGCAAAGAATGGGAGAGTGGGAGGTGGGGAGAGTGGGAGTAGTTTGTTCATCTCCTAACTTCCCCCTCTCCTTCAACTCCCCCTCTAGAGTCTCTAAATGGCGAACGTGCGTTTGAGTGAACTGTCGCCCGATGACTCCGCCGCCACGGTTCAGCGATTGCTGAACCAGTACACGGAGATCGCGCGGCTGGCCGGCGGGCTCGCGCACGAGATCAAGAATCCATTGTCGACGATTCGGCTCAACATGGATTTGTTGGTCGAGGATTTGTCGGAGCTGGATTCGCCGGTGGGTCGGCGGTCGCTCAAGCGCGTTGAGGTGGTGAAGCGCGAGTGTGGCCGCTTGCAGTCGCTGTTGGATGATTTTCTGACTTATGCCAAGGTGCGACGGCTGCATCTGGAGCCCTCGGATCTGAATCACCAGATCGACGACGTGCTCGATTTTTTCGCGCCGACGGCTGCGGAAGCGAGCATCGAGGTGGTGCGGTATCTGGACCCCGAGTTGCCGCGGGTGATGCTCGACCGCGAGGCGTTTCGGCAGGCGCTGCTGAATCTCATCATCAATGCCAAGCAGGCGATGCCAGAGGGCGGGCAGCTTGTGGTGCGCACGGCGGCCGTTGGGGCGGTTGTCGAGATCAGTTTGATCGACACCGGTTGCGGGATGGATCACCAGACGCTGTCGACGATGTTCGAGGCGTTCTATTCGACGAAGCCGAACGGCTCAGGGCTTGGGCTGCCGACGACGGAAAAAATCGTCGCCGCACACGGCGGGCAGATTCGCGTGCAGAGCGAAGTGGGGCGCGGGACGCAGATGACGATCGAACTACCGGTGCCGGCGCGGTTGGCGGGGGAGTAGAGGTCGTTATAGAGGCTCGTGCGGCTGTCTCTGCGCACGCTTCTTTAACTCATCAAAGAGTCGTTCTAATCCTTCGTCGTCGAGCTCGACGTACTCGCCGTTGTCAAGTTGCCGGCGGCCCTCTGTGAGCCGTGCTAGAAGCCTTTGCTTTTCTTCGGCTAAGGCTGGATCATTTAGCACGCGATTCAGAAGTTCGTTTGCGTTCATCGTCGGGCTTCTTAAAGTCCTAATCGATTTCCAGCGCTTGCCTCAAACGTGCAGCTTCCCACTTGTCCGTCAGTGCTCTTCGCCTTTGCAAAGACAATCGAGTGTCCGGGTCGTACTTGGAAGGTCTGGCCTTGCCTAATCGACAGTGCTTTGGCGGGGGTTTTCACTTCCGGAGGCAGCTTATTCGCGTTCAAACCAAGGTTTACAGTAATCAAAGTGTGCTTTGGCCAAGTGGGGATGAAGTCGCTCCAATGAGGCAACGATTCACTACTGGTTCCCAGGCTGGTGAAAGGCCCATAACTCAAAGTAGCGCCCCAGCCGGTTTTGCTGGATTCCCAAGCGTCCAATTTGATTGCAACGCCAGAGCCGTAATCTTCGATGCTTGAAACGGTGAGTTTGATAACGTCGCCCGTGAACATCTTGGGGAAACAGGCAGCGAGCAGCAGCACAACGAGTAGGGGAGCAAGCAGTAGAGTCGACAACCGAAAACGAATTCGGCGCCATATACGAGTCCGACCGGTGGGCGTCGCTTGGTCCACATTTGGACGTTCGATCGCCATAAGATTCACCACCTTTCCTAGGGCGATTGTAACGGCTTATTCTCCGGGCGGGTACAGACACAGTGCTGAGTGCCCCTTTTCGGTGGCAGCTGGCTGGCGGTATCATCGACTCATGCCGCCAAAACCTTCTACCGTTGCCAGTGCTGGGCCGCCGATTCAGGTGCTTGTCGTGGACAATGATCCGGCGCATGCGGAGACGATGGCCGATAGCCTGCGAAGCGTCGGGTTCGCCTGCACGGTGGCGACTGGCGGGCGCGAGGCGGTGTCGTTGCTCGAATCGAGCACGTTTGAGATCGTCGTCACGGATTTGAAGATGCCCGATCTGGGCGGGCTCGAGGTGCTGGCCAAGTGCAAGGAGTTGCAGCCGGATGCCGATGTGATTCTGGTCACGGGGCATGGCACGATCGAGTCGGCGGTCGAGGCGATGCGGCAGGGGGCGTTCAACTATCTGCTCAAGCCACTCGATTTGAAGCAACTCCGGGCAGTGGTCGATAAGGTGGCTCGCCCCCAGTACTTGCGGCGTGCGAATGCGGAACTTCATCGCCGGCTCGATGAGCGGTTCGGTTTCGAGGGGGTGATCGGCAACAGCCCGCAGATGCAAGATGTGATCACGAAGCTGCAGCGGATCGCGCCGACAGATGCCACGGTTTTGATCCAAGGCGAGACGGGCACCGGCAAGGAACTGGTCGCGAAGGCGATCCACCAGAACAGCCCGCGGAAGAAGCGGCCGTTCGTGGCGCTCAACTGTGCGGCGCTGAGCGAGAATATCTTGGAAAGCGAGTTGTTCGGGCATATTCGCGGCGCGTTTACCGACGCCTCGGCCGATCGGCAGGGGAAGTTCGAATACGCGGACGGCGGCACGCTGTTTTTGGACGAGGTCGGCGATATGCCGATTCCGACGCAGATCAAGCTGTTGCGGGTATTGGAGAACAGCGAGATCACGCGCGTCGGCTCGAATGAGCCGGTGAAGGTGAACGTGCGGATTCTGTCGGCCACGAATCGCGACTTGGAGAAGGCGATCGAGGAAGGCAAGTTTCGCGAAGATTTGTACCATCGGCTCAAAGTGATCACGATTCGGCTGCCGCGGCTCGTGGATCGGCGCGAGGATATTCCGCTGCTGGTGGACTACTTCGTCAAAGAGCATGCGAGGAAGCATCAGAAGACGATCCGCGGCATTTCGCCGGCGGCCCGGCGGCGGCTATTGGCTTACGATTGGCCGGGGAACGTGCGGCAGTTGCGGAACGTGATCGAGAGCATGGTCGTGGTCGACATCGACGAAGTGCTTGATCTGGATGACTTGCCGGATGAGCTTGCGCCTAGCACCGGCGAGGCGGCTTCTGTCGCACCGAGCGGGACTGACGGCTTGCATCAATTGGTGGGCAAGTCGATGGCGGATATCGAACGGTTGTTCATTGAGGAAACGCTGAAGGTCACGGCCGGCAATCGCGAAGAAGCGGCCTCGATGCTCGGCATCGGCGAGCGGACGCTGTATCGGAAGATTAAAGAATACGGTCTTTCATAGGCTTATGCGAAGACGCTATGGCGCAAAGAAACGAAGGAATTAAACCACGAAGGACACGAAGAACACAAAGGAAAATATAAGACGAGACATTGCTAAAAATTGCGCGGAAGTTGGATCCGGCGAAGAGCTGTCAGCTATCGGCCAGAAAAATGGTTGATTCAACTGCTGTGCAGTCTGTAACAAAGGAAGTCAAAAAACACGTTATTGTTTTATAATTTTATTCTTCTTCGTGCCCTTTGTGTCCTTCGTGGTTTTCCTCTCTGCCTCGACGTCCTTGCGTGAGAAATTTGGAATCTGAATCAGGAAGATCATCGTGCCGCGGATACAGCAGTTATCACCGAGTGTCGTGAATAAGATTGCCGCGGGTGAGGTGATCGAGCGGCCGGCGAGCGTGGTGAAGGAACTGCTGGAGAACGCGGTTGACGCTGGGGCGACGCGGATCGATGTGCGGCTGGAGAAGGGTGGCAGCGAGGTGATTCGCATTGCCGATAATGGTTGCGGCATCGCGGTAGAAGAATTGCCACTGGCCGTGGCGAGCCATGCGACGAGCAAGATAACGTCGGCGGACGATCTATTCTCGATCGGGACATTGGGGTTTCGCGGTGAGGCGTTGGCTTCGATCGCCGAGATCAGCCGGCTGTTGATTCGCAGCCGGACGGCCGAGAGCACCAGTGGCGGCGAGCTGGAAGTGGTCGGCGGCCAGGCGAGCCCGGTGATTCCGATTGGTTGCCCGATCGGGACGACGATGGAGGTCCGCAATCTGTTTTTCAACACACCGGTGCGGCACAAGTTTCTGCGGTCGGTGCAGACGGAGATGGGGCACTCGATCGAGGCGATGACGCGGCTCGCGCTGGCGCATCCGCATATCCATTTCACGCTCGCGCACAATGGGCGAACGATTCACGATTTGCCGCCGGTGAATGATATACGGGGGCGTATCGCGGCCTTCTTTGGCGAGGAACTGGCCGATGATTTGATTGAAATTCAAAGTGAAAACGACGGGATCACGCTGAGCGGCTACGTGGCCAATCCGATGCACAGCCGGGCGACAGGGCGGATGCAGTACCTGTTTCTCAACGGGCGGGCAATTCGAGATCGGTCGTTGCAGCACGCGCTGGGGGAAGCCTATCGCGGGTTGATGCTGACGGGGCGGCAGCCGATCTGCTTTTTGCGGCTGGAGATGCCGGCGGATTTGGTGGATGTGAACGTGCATCCGACGAAGCAGGAAGTGCGGTTTCAGGATTCGGGGCGGCTGTACAGCCAGTTGCTGGGAACGCTGCGAACGAAGTTTTTGACGACCGACCTGACGGCACGGGGCCGGACGGGGGGCGCAGGTTTTGCCGCGGGGGAATCGGAAGTTGAGGCGGCGACATCGGGCGCAAGTTAGTTGGTTCAGTGGGCGAAGCAGGAACTAGGGAAACAGTTAGAGCTTGGTGGGC
>CAZGMU010000081.1:0-13700 GCA_964526975.1 uncultured Planctomycetaceae bacterium | reverse complement strand
GCTAATCTCCTGCGAAAGGTGATTTTTCAAACCCACGCCAGCCCGCAGCCAGCGACAACATGCGTAACTATATCTAAGTGTCGGCGACTTGCAAGAGCGCGCGGGAAAAATTTCGCAGATTTTTTCCCGCCCCGGATAAACGCTGAGAAAACGCCGCTTCGCAAGGCAGTTTCATGGTTCAACCTTTCGCACGCTTCCCCAGTCGCACCAAAGATGAGCGAAGGCTATCGCCATGCCGATACCCGCCGCCAAGACCAGAAACACGGCCGCTATGATTCCAAGCCCTTCGAAGAAACAATCGTAGATCGTAATCGGAATTTTGAAATAATTCTTTGACGGAAAAACAGGTTCATCGACTCCGATCGTTTGCTTGCGCCAGTGTGCGAGTGCAACATCTTGCCCTGCCGCCACGGCCGGCAGAAAAATCACGGGATACAGAAAGAGCATGCGCCGGAGCGGATTGAGATTCGCCACGAAAGCGGCACAAACGCTCATGAGCAGCATCACCAATAACCAGCGCCGCAGTGTCATCGTTCGATCCCCCAGCTATGCGAAATGTTCCAGGTTCCATCAGCGCGCTTGATACTGGCGACGATGCGCGGGACCGTTTCAGATTCCCATTGGTCGACAATGCGCAAGCCGCTATTAATGTCGAAGACATACAAAAATGATTCTCGCGTGCGCACTGTCGCCACCCAATGCGTAGCAGTTGCGGCCCAACGCGCCGTTTTGCCGTTGATGATCCATGGCCCGCCCCACTGTATACGAACTAATCCAATGCCTATCGGCGGCCAGTTTCGCCGATAATCTTGCGCGATGCGTCCCCCAGCGCTGGCAATCGCCTCGCGCATGTTCGTGACATTGGTGTAGCCTCGCTTTTCAAACGCCCCCATGTGTGGCCGAATCTCGTCGAGCGTCATATTCATCGCCGCGGCCAATGCAGCCGGTCCACAGTTGCAGCCCCACGCGTCATGGGAGCGCTGCGCATCATCGCGCGTGAATTGCAACCGTAAACGCTGGCGAACTGGAACTGACTCTTTGCTCGTCATTCGTTTTCCTTTCGCAAATTTCCCGCCGGCACGATCACTTCGCGGCCGTCGTCGAGGCGGATTAAGTGATTCCGCGGGCGACCGCGGCCGGCAACGAGCACGGTGCCGAAACACCCATGCAGCGCCCGACCATCGCCGCTGCGGCACACAGCCCGCCGTGCTGGCGCGTAGCGAAGCTCCACGCGCTGGCCGATCTGAGGATGGCTGAGCATTCGTTTTCTCTAAGAATCCTTGCGTTTGTCGGCGTCAAGTCGTGTGGCAATCTGATCGACGAGCAGCCGATTATTTTCGTCGACCGCTTCGCGCAGTTCCCAGTGCATCACGCTATACATCGCGAGAAGGCCACCCGCAACGCAGGCCAAGCCAATCAACGATTCCTCGACAATCCACGCGCGGAGCCAATAGGCGGCGCCGCAGCTCCACATCACCACGGTTAAAATCCTTCGCATCATGGCTACATCGTCCCCGCGAGGACGGCCCTTTCGAGTTCGGTTAAGTCCCACTGCGCGACGACGGCATACAGCGTGCCGCCGATCGGCCGCAAGAGGATCGGATCGACCGGTGCCGTTTGCCACTCGGCCTCCCACAGGATCACGTGCTGACAGAGGGCCGCTGCACGGGGGCGCAGTTGCGGCGGAATCGTCGGCACGATCGCCCAGCGGCGATACTGGTTCCGCTGTTCGTGCGACATGCGCACCGGCCAGGTGCCGGCGGCAAATTCGAAGTTCACCAGTTTTCGCATGCCGACATCGGGAGATTCGCGCCCGCGGTTCGAGACCATCGTGAACTTGGGAATCAAGCCGTTGAACCCCCACTCGTATCGGAAATAGCACCATTTTGCATCGGCGCGACACACCGCCAATTTCGGCTGTGCCTGCGCGTCGACGCCGGCCGCGGTCATTACGCTCTGCAGTTCGACGATCATTTTGCCGCGTGACATTTGCCGGTAACCTTCCATCACCAGGCGATCTTGCTCGGTTCCTCCCCGATTGCTCAGCGCATGCTTATACCGCAAAAACTCCTCCCGCGCCCGGCGTGGCGGCATCGTCAACTTCGCAATGTTCATGGTTCACCTCAAAGAGTTAAATTTGTCGCGCAAAACGCATCACCGTTTCACTTCCCCTGCCTCGGTTGGTTCGATCGCCGGCGGGGCGTCTGCCAGCCCGCCAAAAACTTTTTGCAGGATCTCGCGGACGGGCGAAAACGCCGCGGCGATCTGTTCTTGAATTTCTTCCTGGCTGCCGCTGGCATCGATCGTCACTTCGCCGATGAAGATCGTGAGTTTGCTTTTTTGCGGCGGCGATTTACGAGACGATGGTTTCGACATCGGGCACCTCCGGGGGAAGCTGCGCCGCCGTCTTGCGCCAGGACGTCGGCAGGGGATCTTGGGGGTCGACCAGTTCGCCGCGCCGCACCACGACATCGCGCGGCGCATCAATCGCGAGGGTCACACGCTCCCCCCGGATGCGGTTGACCCGCACGACAATCGGCTCGGCCCGGCCGGGGATGTCGAAGCGGAGTAAACTTTGTTCGTCACGCGTCAGTACCAGCGACATGCGTTGAGCCTCCTTGCGTTTGGGTGAGAGCGTCCAGCAGTTCCAGTTCCAAGAGTTCATCGAGGTCGCCGCCGGCGCGGCGCTGTCGCCGGTAGCGGTCGAGCAGAAACGGTGTGAGTACCTCGTGGGCAATCCGGTCGAGTTCGCTGGGGTCCACGCCTTCCAGCAGCGACCGCGCCGGCGGCTCGCGATCGCTCGCGTGCGCCCTTTTGGAATCTGTGCTTGGTAAACTGTGCCTTACAGTCCAGTCGCGCCCATTGGGCGCGGCGCCGCGCACAAAGGGCGCGTCGCCGCGCCCTTTTTTGCCAGTGTCGCGCCCTTTTTTCGGGGGTGTCGCGCCCGTTTTTAGCGCGAGCAATTCCTCGGCGAAGCGACGATCGAAGCGGTTATTCGACGCGCCGGGCCGCAAGATCGTGACGACGAGCCCCAGCTCGCGGCCGAGCGTGAGCAGCTTCTGCAGCGTTCGCTTGGCGATCGGCGTGGCGTGCCCGGTGCTGTTCGGCCGGGCGAAGAAGCGGACCATCGTCGCCAGCTCGGCATTGCAGCCCCGTTCGCCGCCGTGCTCCATTAAATAGAGACAGACGCGGGCCAGCTTCTGCCGCCGCTCGCCGCAGATCTTCGAGCCGGCGAGGTCTTCGGCCGCCAGCACGGCCCGCATCACGAACGCCCAGCGCGAATGCTCGGAATCTTGCCACTGTCCGAAGAAATTCGCCTGCAGCGAATCGCCAGCCCGTTTCGGTTCGCGGCGCTTCGCGGTGCGTATGAGCCGCACCCCGTTATTCTCTCGTTCGTTCATCCTTGAGCTTTCGAATAGAAAGATGTCACGCAACTAGGACGCTGCGCCGGCCGACGCAGAATAAATCAATAGGCGTCGGCATCGTCCTGCAGGCCTGGCAGACGCGGCTGAAAGTCGAAGTCAAAAATCGACAGCGGCGGCGAGCGAAAATGTTTCACCGCGTCGCGGGCGATACTTTCGCTCGTCGGGGTGATCGAGAAGATCGCCGAAGGCGAGAGCAGCTTGGAATAGGCCGCGACGTTGCCGCAAACCGGCACGTCGATGCGGATGAACGCCGCGCCGCCGATCGTTTGTTCGGTGACCCGGCCGGCATAGCGTTGATGCCCCATCACTTCGACAATTGCCCATTCGTCGAACGGCTGCACTTCTAACGCTTGATTTCCCATAAGTGCCTCACGTGGGGATGGTCGGTTTCTTCCTCTTCAAACTGCACGAGGGAAAACAACCCCTCGCGCACCGCTTGCATTTCGGCATCCGTTGGCCGGCGAGAGGAAGCGGCTTCGCCGAATCGCCCTACCGAAACGCTAACGTGCGTCAAATGCTCGCCGTGCTTTCCAGCCGGGTCACGACTCACCTGCACGCGCAGTTCGCCGCCCCAAATCGTTGCCGAGTAGCGAGCCAGGCCACGCGTTCCGCGCGGTTCCAAATGATCGCGCAGCAATTGCGGCACTTCGATCTCGTTGAATACATAGCCGTTCATTCCGACACCTCGATGTTGTAATGGCCGTTCATCCATACGAGTTCAAACTGCGGCCCAGCGTTCCACATGCCGGCGCGTTGCAACGTGCGCACCGCCTTGAGGATTTCAGACAAGTGCGTCGCCGCGTATTCCGACGATTTCGGATGAAAACCGGCTTTGAACTTCGCGATGATTTCCAGCGGATCGCCACCGAGGCGCTGAATAAACCGCAGTTTCTCGATCGAGTCGAGCCAGACGCCGGCGCGACTCACGAACCAATAGGCAAATCGGTCTTCCGCTTCGCGGTCGAGCCGTTCGCAGCGCTCGCGCGGCGTTTCGTTGGCGAGCTTGTCTTGTTCGGCGAACAGCGGAATCTGTTCACGCACCTTGTTGATGGCCCGTTTCGCCGCAGCCAAGCGTCGATCGGTGATGGCTCGCGTCACGAGGCCACCTCCGCCGGCCGTGCCGGCAAATCGTTGTGTTCGCGGCCATCGAGCAGCCGGCCGGCTTTCTTTTTGCCGACACGCGCCATAGAAACCGGTACTAAAACGTTCCACTGAAAGCCACTTTCTCGGTCGAGTTTTTCCCGGCCGTCGAGTGTGTCGGGGAAGACATAGCGGCCATTGATCAAAACTGCGGCGTTATGAGTTTTCGCCGAGCCGTTTTGCCAATCGCCCCACTGCTTGAAGAAAAACGCCGTCCCCGCGTCGGCGCACTGATCGCGCAGGTCGCGAGCCCACTGCGGGTGCATCGGCCGTGCGCCCGTGCCGCTCTCGCCGCCGACGATAATGCCGTGAATTCGCTCGCGCTCCCACGCTTCGATTTCCGCCAGCGTCGCCATGCCGGGGTGCGGCTCAAAGCGTGGAGCGATCGGCCCCAGCATCGGCTCACACGAGACAAACCGAACGGCCGCGGGGCAGCGCCGCAGAATCGGTACGCGATAATCCCACCACTCTTGCATTTCGGCCGTGACGCCGAGCTGCACGTTGGCGAGCGGCCAGCGTTCGAGCCAGGCGTCCCACCACGGCGAGGAAGTGTCTTCGCCTCGCTCTGCGGCGATGCGCTGTGCCCACAGCGCCACGCGGGCGTGCGTTGTGTCGCACGCCCGGCCGGTCGGATTGACGGTGAGCCACTTGAGCATGCGCTCCGGGCGCTTCGTGAGCACTTGAAACGTGTGCCGATCGGCCAGCGCCATCACGGCGAAAATCTGGTCGATCTGCTCGTCACGCACCCACTCGCCGAAAATGTCGGTCATGCTGCACGGGAAGATTCGCCGCGGCCTTCGCCAGCGCAGCGGTTGCGTGAGCGTCTTCACGTCAAGATAAGTGCGCACCAATTCGCGCGACGATGGCACATAGTCGAGCTTCGTGCCGCCGAACAGGCCGACGAGGTTTTGCCGGGCCGCATAACAGTGAGCGCAGGCCGGCGAAATCTTTTCGCAGTGCCAGCCCGTTTTCCCCGTGCCGTCTGCCCGCTGGGCCCGCAGCGGGTTCCAAGTCGCGTCGGCCCATTCGATTTTCGTTTTGTCGCCCATGAACTCACCTCCCAGGTGATGCTGGTTAAATTGCTAATCCGCATTCGACCGCGAAGCGATGTTTGGATAGAGCGTTTCGCGTGCGATTAGCAGGCCGCGCTGCGCGGCGACCAATGCTCGCAGTTCATGCGCGAGGATCGGTTTCAGATCCTCGATCGTGTTGGCATAGGTCAGCGCCGCTTCTTGGCAAGCCCAAACGTGGTCTAAATCACTGCCATTTGGATCAAGACGCAGTACGAAATAGATCGCTCCAATGTCGACAACTTCGCCATTTGACTTTGTGACTTTGTAGCGCTCGTGCAAACCGTTTGGATTGCTCTGCATGCTGGGAATACGATCGAAGTCTTTCATGATGTGCTCACGTTAAACGGGAATTTTTTTCGCCGCGGCGATCACTTCGTCGGGTACGTTCCAAAAGCCTTGCGCGCCGCTCCACGGGATTGGCTCGGCGAAGCGGCGCGGATAGTCAAGAATCAAACAGAGCGGGCCTTCGGCGTGCCGATGGTCAGCGAGGTGAGGATAGGCTTTCGCGAGATCCCGTTTCGGCACGGCGTCGATCAGGTCGACAATTCCGATTAGCGCCCCGTAATGCAGTTCCCCGACATCGCCGTATTCGTCCGTAAGCCAAGCCCGCGATTTGCCGGCGTGAATTACCAGCGGCCCGCGGTACGAGCAGCTATTCCACGAGCGATTTTCAATCGGCTTCGCCCGTCGATCGTCGCGCGGCAAAAAAATCAGATTCGGGTAAGGGTTGCAAATGGTGAGTGCTTTCATGGTCGCTCGCTTTCCCAGGAAAAAAATTGCCGCCGCACGTGGATGCTGGCCCTGCCGGGCGGCTCGACAAGAGGATCGGGGCGTTTGTGTTCCCGGCGGCGATCGCGACGACGAGTCGCATCGCTGGCGGGGAACGGCCGTCGCTGCACAGCGCAAACGCCCGTAGCCACCGGCTCTCACGGCTTGCCGGCCTCCTCGCGGTCTGCGTAACTTGGTCCATTGATGATCAGCACTTCTGGACCCGGTGCGTTCGACTGCTTTCGACCTCCTTGCAAATGACGCCAGGTCCACGCGTCTGCGGGATACAGCTCACGAATCAGCGGATGATCGTAGAAGCGGCACACCACACGCGCATTCGTAAACTCCGACAATTGCCGCGCTAGCTTGCGATGATCGAGGACGCTGAACTTCCACTTGTATTTTTCGCCAGCGCCGGGAAATGGCGGATCGTTGTAAATGCCGTGCCCCGGCAAATCCTTGGCGTCTTCCAGGAAGTCGAAGGCGTCACGCGTGCTGAACGTGCAGCGAGCCAGCGCACGCCGGAAATTCAAACAGCTCGAGCGCACCGCCGATTGAAAACGCACGGCCGAATCGCCGCCGCCGGCGTCCCAGCGCACCGCCAGATTGCCGGTGAATTCCTTGTCCGTGCCGGCGCTTGCGCTGCGCCCCATCCACACGGCGACGAAATAGTTAAAGGCCGCTTCGAAATTGAGTAGCTCGTCGAGCTGTTCAATTTCAAATCGTTCGCAGGTGGTTTGTGCCGCCTTTAATTCGAGCGGATGAAAGGGGAGTCGACGAAGTTTTCGATAAAGCTGGGGGCCGAGCTGCGCATCGGCGACGACGCTCGCCAAATTCATCATGTGCCAATGCTTGTCATTCACGAGCACGGTGCGGGCGTCGATATGGGGCACTTCGGACATGCCGCCGGCGAACATAATGCCTACCCAATCGCACATTCGCAGCTCTTCGCCCACGGCGGGTGCGAGCGTGCGATTGGAGCCAAACCAAGGAGCCAAAGCGGTAACGGTCAATCGATCTCTCCTTCCAAGTTCGCGAGTGCTTTGCGCAGTTTGTAAATCGCGGCGTGCTCGATTTGCCGCACGCGTTGCCGGCCCATGGGGTAGCCGGCTTGGGTCATCAGGCGGGCGACTTCTTCGTAGGAGCGCACCGCACAATTAGCGCGGGGAGCCCCTTCGACAAATCGCCGCCGCTGGCCGGTGCTCAGCACTTTCAAAACTCCCAAGCAATCAAACCCTCGTCGTCAGGCCGTCGCGGCGATGTGCCCACGAACTTCGGACTGCACCGCCTGAAACAATTCACGAAAACTTTCGAAGCGCGGCGCATGTTCGATGAGCTTTGGTCCCCATTGTTCGCCGCCGAATTCGTGTAACACTTCTTGCCAATAGCGGATAACGCTTTCGGCCTGTTCGGTGGTGGGCGGGCCAAATTCCATCTTCAAGTCAATTCTCGAAAGCAATGCCGCATCGAGTTGGTCGGGCAAGTTAGTTGCGAGAACGAAGAGCGTCGGGGCTTCCCACCGATCGAGAAACTGCCAAAAAATCGTCATCGCCGAACTTAGTTCGCGTGCGCACTGACCGCTCGATATCCCCCGCCCTTGGAATAATTGCTCCACTTCATCGAATAGCACCACGCAACGCCCTTGCTTGTCCAGCCAAGTCATCACACTTGAGAGCCTTGTGGCCGTTTGCCCGAGATAACTTCCGATCAGCGATTCGCAGCGGACGCGATACATGGGCGTGCCTAACTGCTGCGCTAGCCACTGCGACGCCATTGTTTTGCCGTTGCCAGGCGGACCGTAGAATAGAAGGCGATCGATCGGTCGCACTCCGTAGCGAGCCAGTGCGGCAAATTGTTTTTCGTGTTTCCACTGTGCCAACACGGTCGACGTTAATTGCCGTAGTCCATTCGTGGTCGCCAATGATGCCAGGTTCTTTGCCGGTTTTTCCAGCGATATGCCTTGGGGAATTTCAATCATGGTGGCAAGCTCTTTCACGTGTTGCGCTCGTTGATGAATTCGTTCAGTCGGTCGGCGATGGCCATCGCGATCGGCAACGTGAGCGACTCGATCGACTCCCACCATTCGTCGGGCGCGGCGAGAATGCGATCCTGGAGCTGACCGACGAAAATCACATCGGCGGCCGTTAGTAAGTTCGTCGCAATTAGCGATAGGCGAAGGGCCGAGATCGGTTCGCGGCGCCATTCGTCGGCGCGCGAGCCGTGCTTGTTCTCGTCTGCCTCTTCCATGCGATCAAAAAGAGGGAGGATTTCGGCGGGGCCAGGTTTTAGAAACATGAACAGCGCGTGTTTCGTGCCATCTCGGGCTTCGTTGGCTTCGTTCAACGCCTCACGAGCCGCGTCATACGCGGCCTTGGCGTCGAGCATTGCTACCTGCGCCTCTTTGATTTCGATTTCCTGCTTCGCAATCAGGTCGGTGAAGTGCTGCACTTCGCCGAACACCTCTTCATAGGCGTCGAGTTGCTTTTGCAGCGATTCGACATCCGCCGACTTTTTCGCCTTTCGTTTGGCCATTTACGATCCCTTACGCGAATGAGAGCGGTGAATTTGTTATTTCAAAGATCCGAGCGGTACGATTTGCAATCCGCGTTCGGCCGCAACGTCGCAGACCGCGCGATAAACGACGGAAGGGGTCATCGTCTTGGACCCGTCGAGTTTTTCGAGATACTGCGCGACGAGCGCCATGCCGGATAGCATTCCGGCGCGCGGATCGCGATCGTTGTACTTCGCAAGCACCTTGCGAAGCTGCTTCTTGAGTTCGTTAAGTGTTGGTTCCTTAGCCATTGTCGTTCGCAGCATTCCTTTCCAATGTCGAAAGTGTGCCACCCGCGCCTGCCAGTCGTCGCGGCAAATCGTCGTTTTGCCGGAGGTTGCACAGCGGGACGGTTTCAAACGTGCATTGCATCAAGTAGGCGTCGTCGGGCGCGTCTTGATAAAAGTCGCGCAGTATGCGCACGGCGGAAAATCCCATCGCGCGAAAGAAGAGTTGCGCCGCCAAGTTGGTTTCGCGAACTTCCAAGAGCAAGTTCGGCTTGTGCGCCGGCGTCAGCTTTTTCTGCAAGTGCGCAATCATCGCGCGACCGACGCCGCAGCGCCAGTGCTGCGGATCAACCGCGAAGTTCTGTACATGCACGCAGTGCTTATGCAGTTCGTAGACCGCAAACCCGACGACGTTCCCTCGCAGCACGGCGACCATGCCAATGCAATTGCGCCGCCGCAAGGTTTGCGTAAAATCCTCTTCGAGCCACGGAAACTCGAACGCTTCGTGTTCGATCCGCAGCACCTCCGCAAAGTCGCGGCGGATCATCCACCGCACGGCAATTTCGTCGGTCCTCGCCATCGGTTTTCCTCCCAGCCAAAAAACAGCGAACCAAAAATCACAGGGAGAGACGCAGAGCCCCCGGCTTAGCCGGCAGCGGCGGGGGCAACACGCCGCTGTACGTCGGTGCTCTGCGCCTCTCCGCGCGATTGACGGTCACTCGTTGCGGGCGATCGACGCGTTCGCCCACATCACCGCTTGTTCGACGTTGGTCATCGCGAGCGACTTCTCGCGCGAGTCGGGGCAAAGGCCGTCGAGCAAGTACGCAAGTTCCTTCGCCTTCGCGCGAATCGCCTCATACTTGGCCGGCTGGCCTTCCTTGGGCGGGTGGTAGGAAAATTTCTTCTCGATTTCGTCGTGCATGGAAAATCCAATCGCAGGAAAAAAACGCCGCGGCGGTTCGGCCACCGAATTGCCGCCGCGGCGTGAAGTACCAGGCGTCGCCGGCCGGCGCGACGCCCTCGAAACAAAAACTTGCTGTGCCGTGTGGCCGGAACGCCCGGCCGCTATCGTTAATGCAGGGCTTTGCGTTACTCCAAGTTGCACTCCTTGTCTTGCGGGAAAAGAAACAAGCAGCACCGCACAGCCGCCGAGACGCTGGCTTTGCGGCGACGGGCCGCGAGCAGTGCCAGGAGTCACTGCGACCAGCGTCCCGGCGGGCGAGCGATGATTCAAAAAAAAGAAGCCCCGCGGCGTGCTCTGGAAAGCACACGCGCCGCGGGGCTGGGGGGAGGGAAGTCGCATTAGTCGCGCTGGCTGCGCGGCGTGAACAGATCGGGAAAGCGCATCATCAGGCGCACCGTATTTTTGCTGTAGTGCCCTTTCGTCGTTTTTTCGCTGCGATGCCTGAGCCCCTCCTTGGCAGCGGCCGTGCCGGCCCGCGATCCGAGCCGGTCGAGCAGCACCGCAAACGTGCGGCGAAATCCGTGATAGCCGAGCCAGTCGCTTTCCGGCACGCCCGCCAGCGTCTGCAACCGCTCGTGACACGTTTGTAAGTGACGCTCGCAGTGCGGCCACGGGAAAATCAAATCGCGCGGCGTGCGAATTTTTTCGAGGTGCGCCAGTAGCTTCGGATGGATGGGAATCTTCGCCCGCCGCCGCGACTTGGTGAGCTTCGCCGGCACGTCGAAGTAGGGCAGCCCTTTGCGCGACTTGATCATCGAGTAGCGCAGCGCGCCCGCTTCTGACAGCCTGAGCCCCATGTAGACCATGCAGCCATCGAAACCTCGCCACCAATCCCCCGGCGAAATGCCGGCGATGTTCGGCGCAGTCATTTTGTCGGCGGCCGCAAAAATTGATCGCACCACGCGCAGTTTGAACGGCGGGAGCGGCCCATCGTCTTGTTCTTCCAAGTCTCGACGATCGGCGCGCACCGGAATGTGCGGCACCACGGCGAGGATGCCGGCGAAGGGATCTTCGGGATCGACTTGCGGCCCGAGCGCCCGGAAGATGGTATTGAGCCGCGTTTTGATGTTGAATTTCGATCGCAACTTCAATGGTTTCCACTTGGCGAGCTGCGGTTTTACGCGATGCTTGTAGTCGCGGTGGTACAACGCCTCGTCGAGACTCTCGGAAAATCCAAGCGTTGCGAAAGCATCGATCGAGCCGACCGGCAAGTTTGTCGTGAGTTCCTCCCACCACTTCAACGCGCGCAGAATTTCGTTGATCCGGCGCTGGCCATTGCGCCTCGCGCGGCAGCAGATGGGCACGTACCAACCTTCGACGCATTCCCGCAGCGTCGAGTGTGGCCCCAATTCCCCAATTCCCGATTCGGCCGCAGCGGCGGCAGCTTCGGCGTCGAATAGCCGCAAAGTTGGTGCGGTGCCCTTTGACAACGGTGCGTGAGTCATGTTGTGCTACTCCCGCCCTCTCGCACGTGCTCCACGCCTCCCTTACTCGCGAGTGGGCGATGGTAAAACCATCCCTGACGGGCGAAATCCTTCGCGCCATTTGCGGGCCCCCTTTGGGCTAGCTACTCAAGTAAGTCGCGATTTTCCGCCCAAGGTTAGCGATCTTGGGGGGCCGATCGAGCAAAAATGAGTAGCGCGGAGTGCTTGCCGTGCAGCGTGTGCAGCGTGGGCAAAAGTTAAGGGCGCCATGGAGCCAGCGTGGCTCGAAGACGCCGCGGCACTTTCAAGTGCCACGGCCCCGAGTGTCTGCAACTGCAAACACTTTGTCAAGAGCGTGTGTTCCAGAATTTTTATTCGGGCTGCTGCTCTTCAATAATTGCTGTCCATTTGCAGCCAAAAGAATCGATTTCCAAGTAATGCTCGCCCGGCAAGCTATCCGCTGCAAGCTCTTCGGTAATTCCAGTTGTCGGTTCGTAGATATGCTCGGCTCCTGACGCCATCGAATTGGAGTATCTGTTTTTCCGTCGTGCGACCATCATTACAAACATCGATTTTTCGCCATCGAAAGCAGACTTACGAGCCCCCCACCGCACTCGCCATTTTTTTCGCGTCGTATCGAACGTCGCAGTGTCGCAATCGCCTTCTCCTTCAAATCGCGCGATCTCGATCCATGGTGCATCAGGATCATCGACCTGCGCATTTGCTCGTTCGACGGCGTTGAGGGTCTCTAATAAATACGCACGCGATTCAAGTTCTTCCTTAGATGCGAAGACCAGTTCATCATTAAGAAAGGCGCGTTCGAGATTCCATTCACTTTCATCTCGACGGAAAGAAATGTCCACGCGATAGCTCGCTCGCAAATACACTCCCAAAGAATTTTGCGCATCCACATGAGAATGAACTCGCCAGACGGTTAATTCGTCATTCTCGACGAACTTCGTTACCGTGCCTTCATCGGCAAATTCTGCAGTTTTTGCCGTCAGCAGTAAGGGCCGCATCAGCTCTCGCGACTTCACAAGTATGTCTTCCGCGGTTGGTTTTTTCCGCGCGGTAATTTCAGCAGGGCGGGAATAGAAGAGCGGAGCCAATAACTGCGCAGCAAACCAAAGAAAGCTGCCAAACACGAGCCCACAGCAAAGAATGATTGCCGCCGCGGCTGCCAACCTGCCAAGTAACTGTGCTTGTGGCGCTGGCGTCATGTTGAACTCAAGATGCAACGCGACGTTTCGGTTTCGTGGGTTCGGGAGTCGCCAACAATTCATCAACGGACACGCCTAGCGCCCGGGCCAACTTCGCCACGATACCGATGCGCGGACTGCGCGTACCTGCCAACACCGTATGTACAGTTTGGAACGGCACGCCCGACATTGCCGCGAACTCGCGCAACGAAACGCCCCGCAAGTCAACTAGGCGCTTGAGATTTACCGAGACGTTGGCTTCTTCTTCGGTTAGCACGATCATGCCTCCGATTGTAACAAACCGTTTGGCTTGGAGAATAACTTTTAGGAGTGCATTAACTTTTCCACGTCCGCCTCGACGCTGCGCAGCCAGCTCATTTGCTCCACGCTGAAGGTTTTCACCCCGCCCAAGTACGGCATGTTTCCTTCACGAAGCGCCCTCCAATAGTTGGCGTGAATATCCATGTAAACCACTTCCGGCGGTGCATTGGGGGGAAAGTCCCGTTCGTGATCTTCCGGCCGCTGTTTCCCCTTCGGAGGAACATAAACCGCCAATGCCCCGTTCTTTCGAATCCAACGCGAGTCATCCATCATGCCCCCCCAAACCTTCCTCGTTCTTTGCACCTTCGGCGGCTACGCTGGACGACTGGGCCTCGCCACCCACGACGGCGACCGCTGGCGTTGCCGCTTCTCCGCAGACCGCGTTTTTTCCGACGTCAGCCGCGAACACTTTCAAATCATTGGCTTGGTCGACCATATCGAAAAAGTGCTCCGTCTCCCCCTTCCCTAGCTCCTTCAAACATGCGCATCACCATCAACATCACTAACGAAAAATCACCTTCGCCTTCTTTGGTCTCCGCCGTTTGCCCCGAGCAGCTTTCGGCACGGGTGAATCTGCTGCGGACGAAACTTGCGCTACTTCGCTTGGA
>CAZGMU010000080.1:13055-13713 GCA_964526975.1 uncultured Planctomycetaceae bacterium | reverse complement strand
CCCACAATAAAGCCTCGAGATAAACGTGCTCTTGGAGCAATCTCCGAGCGTGGGCGCTTCTCTTCAATAATTTCGAGAATTTTCTCTCCTGATCTGGAGATAACGCCCTATCCAATAGAACAAATGCTAAAACTGCGTACGCGAGCTCGAAAGTGACGATCCGCGGCATTGGACATTGCGGTTGTTTCTCTACCTGTCGCTGTGTGCTCGGAATTGCAATGGTATTCAAACGCAGCACAACCCTAGGAGTGCCGCTGGAGATACAACACGGCTGTCATATAGCGACGTTCGACATGTATCACCATCTCGTAATCAATTGATCGTGATACCGCTTCCATTGGCACGCCGTCTTGTGCCGCCAATCGATTAGCGTATTAGCTCGGAAGCAAATCGCCCTGGGTATTTATTTCCAGCGCATCATTCTTCAATCGGTAGCGGTAGTTCCTCGGGTCTGACGTCTTTCATTTTGAGATCGCCACTTACCGCCCGGAGTTTCCCAGTGCTCTTCAGCTTGTACCAGCAAATGATGCGTTCTGCCATTCCAAGCTTCACACCACTGCCGACGTACTTGAAGCTATCAGGCACGGTTTCTTCTTTCATAAAGTCTTCAGGCGGGAAGTGCATACTCGACGGGTTATGTCGGCTTTTTTGATATTTG
>CAZGMU010000080.1:5744-13045 GCA_964526975.1 uncultured Planctomycetaceae bacterium | reverse complement strand
TGCACGCAGTTGTTGCTCTGACTCCGAGCGATCGCCTCCCTTTTTGAATACGCTTTTGATCCGTTCGTTGTAAAACGGCATCAACGGCTGATCCACGAATGTGCCGTTGTTGACGCGAGCCATGAGGCCAAGCCATTCTACAAATTGTTGTTCGGTAACAGGCGAGAGCTTCGGCGGCTCGACAACTTCAAACCCGGCCGGCGGTGCCAAGCTGAACAGGCCGGGGTCTAAATGGGCGTTGTACTCAATGTCATGAGTGACGGTGCCCGCTATCGATGCTTCCCCGAAGTTTTTCCCGGGGGGCTTGTTGCGTTCGGGTGCGGTTTCAGGATCAAACAAGTCGGAGCTCGGATCGCAGCTGCCTATGTATTGATTTGTTTTGGCGTCGATCCACATGTCGAAGGTGTTTTCCTTGACCGGCACTTTTTCCCGCCGATAGCGAAACACATTTGCCGTTCTGCCTCTCACTTCGCGTTGACCGACCAGCTCAACGGGCTTGGTTCTCAAGAACTCTGCGATGTAACCAAAAGGCCCATCTGCGGGAACCGGTCCAAAATGCAGCCTCAGCTGCGGATCGATCTTTTTTTCTTTCAAGTTCAGCACCAGAAACTTTCCGCTACGGGTGTCGACAGTTGTCACTGTAACCTCGTTACCCTTGTCGTCGTATTCGGTCTGTCGAACCAGTCCCGGCTGCATGTAGGCAAATTTGCTTGAACCCGATTTCAACCACGTTTGCTGGCCGTCTTTGCTGCGATAGCGCATATAGGTCGTCATCGTCCAGGTGATGGACTTCGCCTCGGTGATCACCTTTACAGTTTGGGCGAACGATAGCTGCGGCGAACCGAGCAGCCACGCCAACCAGGCGGCAAGTAACACCGCAGCAGCCGCTGTACTAACAAGCCTGAGGACGAGGCGGCGTCTTCGCACGTGCAAATCTGCGACTATCGGGTTTAGACAAGTGCCGGCGTTGCGGTCTCTCATGCGCTCAATGGCTGTCGCCAGAATCGCATCGCATGTTCTCGCAACTGCCCGAGTTGACTCCTCTGCCGATGGTTCGAGCAGAGCGAATCCAGAGAATAAATCGGCATGCTCACTCATTTCTGTCTCTCTTTCTGCACAGGTCGATCCCGTGCGAGAAGTTTTCGCAATCTCGTGACAGCCTTTGAACAGCGAGACCGAATTCGGTGCGGTGTTGAGGCCCATCTATCGGCAATCCACTCGGGCGATTCGCCTTGCAGGAAACGCAAGCTAACCAGTTCCCGATCTTGTTCCGAAAGCCGGTCCATCGCGGCAAGTACATGCTCGACACACTCATACCGCACCATACGGTCGAGCGGGGCAATGTCATCCGTCACTACATCGTCGCTTAGCAATTCAAAATTGGTCCGACGATTCCGTTTTCGCCAGTCGAATGCCAAATTGATAGCGGCCCGAAATAAGTAAGCTTCGGCATTCAGCGCCGAAGCGACGCCAGTTGTTCGTAGGATTCGCACAAAAAAATCCTGAAGCAACTCATCAGCCGCATCTTGATTGGCCGTTAATTTGGCAAATAGCGAGTGCAATCGGCGGCCGTGCGAATCGACGAAATTCAGCAACGTTCGAGTCGTTTCGTCCACGGTGGCCGGCCCTTTCCAATAAGATAAACGCGCGTTTTGCGAAAGCGCACCCGCGAATCGCTGCGAAGTTTCTCATCTCGCCCTTGGATTTCACCTGCGGTACCGATGGAAAAGGGATCGATTTGGCAGTACTTGCTGGTAATGCACGAATCCTCAAGGCAACGAAGAGCATTTTCCCAACTACGAAATGACGAACCGGCCTGGGCGACCAAACTCGCAATTCAGCGCTTGAGTCGCGTTGTCCAGATGCACAGCGATCAAGCCGGGACAGACTTAGACACAGACTCCAGCCACCCGTTTTGATTGCATTGACGGGTGGCACGGAATGGTCGCCTTGGCATGCCGCGTCAGGAAGGGCCAGCGATTGACCACAATAGCTAGGTTAGCGGGGAGTGCGCCGGATTTTGCGCCGCCATTCGCGGAACTAGGCTGGGTTTCCGGGGAATCCGAGTTTGGTCGTAACCCCCTTGGGGATACTGGAGTTACGTTAACTCCCCTTGGCCCCTCGCAACTTTCCTGTTGCGAGGGCTTTTTTCGTTTTTAGAAGGGCCAAGCCTGCCCCAGATAAAAATTGACGATTATGCGATTTCTTCGGTCTGGGAATATTGCAATGTTTCCCTAATCAGCTAGCATAGGCGGTAGAGGCTCGGCCCACCTGCCAGGACTCTTTCTCACCTTAATTTTAATTTCCAACACTCGGACAGGACTAATGATGATCTCGCGCTGTGGTAAGCGGCGCACCATGATCGTCCTTCATCAGCCGCTTTTTTCGCGGCTGTTCACTTATTAGTCCCGTTGGAAATAATCATGACTCTCAACCGCCTATCCGGGCGGAGTTATTTCGTTGCGACAGCGTGCCTCTGTGCCGCTTTCGCGTCGATGACCTCCGCCGTCCATGCCCAAGGCACCTCCCAACTCGGGGGCTGGGTTTATATCGACCGCAATAACGACGGCCAACTCGCTTTTGCCGACTCGGAAAACCCCGAGTACGTCATTGGCGATGTCTCGATCAGCTTGTACTCGAAGGTAAACAACGTCGAAACGCTTGTTGCCTCGCAACTGACCGATCAATACGGCCGTTACCTGTTCCAGAGTCTTTCGCCGGGAACCTATGTTCTGCGGCAAACTCAGCCGGTCGAATTCGTCGATGGCAAAGATACGTTGGGCCACCTCATCAGCCTGAACGGCCAGCCGATTCCACCTACCGACTCGGCCGGCACGGTAGCCGATAATGCGTTCCTCGATATCGTGTTGTCGTCGTTCGTCGGCGGTGATTTCTACAACTTCGGCGAGCGCGGCTTGAAAGCTGGCTACGCATCGAAACGGTACCTGCTCGCCTCGACGCCGCCGATGAACACTGCGGTCCCCGAACCTGCCACGGCGTTACTCGTATTGGGGGCAATCGGCGCGGTAACTTCGTGCCGGAAATCCCGTCGACGCTAGAGCCAAATTACTTTACACGCAGTCGTTCTCTATAGCTGGGCCGCCACATGGTCCGGCGCCCGGTGAGCGTGGCTCACCGGCTATTGAACTATGCTTGGAAGAATCTGCAAGCATCTGCAAGCGAAAACAGGCTCACGCCGCATCCGCAGCGTGAGCCTGTTGTGTTGTTGCAAGGTGAAAAGCCCGCGTTAGAACGAGAACATCACGCCGAAGTCAAACCCGTGAGCCAAGAGTTGCGACCCGCGGATGCCTGGGAACTCCGGTTCGGGGCCACCACCAGCGGTAACCGGTGGCAGATTGCGTGGATCGACCTGCAATCCTGGCGGCAGGTGCGAAGCGGCCCGGGCCACGTCGTTCCAGATGATCACGTTGTAGCCTGCGCGAACCGAGCAGTAATTGGTGAGTTGAGTGCCAATCCCCAAACGAAACTCCGGGATAATGACGAAGTCCGTGTCGTCGTAACGGCCGATATTCGTCACTTCCGAGGTAAGTAGGCCGCCGGCATCGAGCGAGGTGCCGCCGCCCGGTACATCGACAAAGGTCTGGCCATTCACCGTCACGGTGCGTCGTTGTTGGCCTATCGCGGCCTTCGCGGTGCCATCGACAAACCAGCAGCCGCGTTTGCAAAGACATTGAAAACCGAGCTCGCCACCGTTGAACTGGTTGTGCGTACGGAAACGGTCTTCAACAAAGATCGCTGTACCCGGCACAAGCGGCGAGGTTGTCCCCGGCAACACGACCAAAGCTTCTGCAATGCTTAAGTTCGTGTCGTATTCGTAGTAGCGGTAACCGCCGAGCAAAGTCAGCTCATGCGATTTGCAACTGCATGGATCGCAGCTCTGCCAAATTTTGTGATTGAGCGCGATGCCAGCGCCCTGGAAATCATCTCCCGATTTCACTCGCGCGGTCCCTTCCAATTCATTTGGCACCGACACGAGCTGCGCATCCTGCTCGCCCAGTTCTGTATTGAAAAACGGGCGGCCGACAATCCGCGATGGATCATTCTCCGACGTAAACGTATAACCATTATCGCCCACATCGAAGTAATCGAGGCTAACGCCACACGTGCGGCAATCGTTGAGCCAGATGCCGCCGTAGACTCGCCAGCCGTTGCGCCAATCGTCGTTGACCGTCTCGTCGCCCGAGAGAATTCGGGTCCCCGGTTCGCCGAGTCGGGCGGCGCTCGATAATGGCGCCGTGGCAGGGCCATCCGTCACGAGCGGCGGCAACCGATTGCCATCCAACCGCCAGCGAATCCACTCGCCGCCGACCCAGATCGGGCAATAGCTTTTGCAGCCGCCGTTGCAAGACGAGACGACGCCGCCGTCCCATTCGTCACAGTCGCCGATGTACCCATCACACGATCCATACGAATCGTACGAAGGTCCACTGTCGTAGCCATCATCGGAGACGACGACTCCTCCGGCTGGCGATGCGTAGTCGGAAATAATCTCGGCGAAGGTGGCTGTCGTCTGGCCCACCATCGCCCCTAACAAGAGCGAGAGCGCGGCGGCTCGGCGCAGCCGGCCACCTGAAAAGCACAGTGTCATTTTTCCCCCTCTGAGCGATCGGATAAGTTGCGGGATCGCCGTGGATAAGTCTACGGTGAAAAGCGGTCGTAGCGCTTTTTCCTTGTGTTCCTATCGGCGAAAGTCTGCGGCGAGGGCGCTATCAAACAGCCGCCAAATCCAGACAAAAACCTGCCGTTTGGTAAGATTTACGGATAGCGAAATGCTTACTGCTGGCATTGCTGCCCAGATAATCGTCAAAGCCGAACAAAACCGCCAAACAATCGATGTAGCTGAACTCGCCAGGGCTCAGACGAGCCAGACATCACTCCTCGTCATTCCCCCCCCAAGCATGAACCTTACGGAAGCCTGCGTCTCTCACGTTTCCTGCCTACAACCGCCGATAAATCGCCGCGGTAACTTCCCGCCCGGGCGGATACAAGCACTGCTGCATCCCCTCTAATTGACGTACAATGGCCAGCTTTGCCGGTCGCCGGTGCCATCCCCGAATTTCCGCGGCAAACAGCCTATGTCCATCCTCGAAAAACTCACGCTCCCCGAAATCCGGGAACTCATCGAGCTCGATGATCGCGAAACCTTGCGTGAAGTCATCAACGATTGGTTGCCAGAAGACATTGCCGACCTGCTCGACGACCTCTCGGCGGAAGAAGAGATCGTTCTGCTGGAGTCGCTCGACCCGGAAAAGGCCGCTCGTGCATTTGAGCACATGGAGCCGGCTCTTCAGGAGCAACTGATTCGCGAGTTGCCGGAGATCGAGCTTTCACGGCTGCTCAACGGCATGTCGCCCGACGATCGCACCGCACTCTTGGAGCGCGAGCCGCCCGACGAGATCGAGCGTCTCTTGATGCTTCTCGGCCCCGAGGAGCAGCGAATCGCCCGTTCGCTCTTGTCGTACGGCTCCGGCACCGTCGGCCGCTTGATGACACCGGATTTTGTCGCCGTGAAACGCGATTGGACGATCGCCCAGGTCCTCGACCACATCCGTCGCTACGGGCGTGACAGCGAAACGTTGAACGTCGTCTATGTAACCAACGACGAACACCGCTTGATCGACGACGTGCGCATTCGCGAGATTCTGCTCGCACCGCCCGATCGTAAAGTGGAAGAGTTGATCGATGAGCGATTTATAGCGCTATCGGTCAAGGATGAAGAAGCGGATGCGGTCGCCGTGTTTCGCAAATACGACCGCAGCGCGCTGCCCGTCGTCGACGGGCGCGGGATTCTTCTGGGGATTGTGACAGTAGACGACGTACTGGACGTCGCCGAGGAAGAGGCCACCCGCGAAATCCAAAAGTTCGGCGGCTTGGAAGCACTCGATGATCCGTACATGGCGACGCCTCTCTTGGAAATGGTGCGGAAGCGGGCTTCGTGGCTCATCATCCTATTTGTGGGCGAGACGTTCACCGCATCAGCCCTGGCTCACTATCAGCGAGAACTCGATGCCGCGATCGTGCTGGCCATGTTTATGCCGCTCATTATTTCCAGCGGCGGTAACTCCGGCTCACAGGCCGCTACGCTGATCGTCCGCGCGCTGGGCGTTGGCGAAGTCAGACTGCGCGACTGGTGGCTGATCATGCGCCGCGAAATTTTCTCCGGCTTCTTGCTGGGACTGATTCTCGCGGTAATTGGCTTTCTACGAATCGTCGTTTGGAGCATGGCCTACCATCGCATGTATCCTGATGCAGTGCCGTTATATACCGAACATTGGCCGCTCGTTGCGCGAACCGTGGCGATCTCGCTCTTTGGAATCGTGCTGTGGGGCACGTTGTCTGGCGCGATGCTGCCGTTTCTCCTCAAGCGGCTGGGCCTCGACCCCGCGACTTCGTCGGCGCCATTCGTCGCCACGATGGTTGATGTGACGGGACTGCTGATATATTTCAACGTCGCCTTAATCGTGCTGCGTGGAACGCTTTTGTGATCCAATAAATATCTCGCGGCATATCAACAGCGAGCCGGGCAGTCCCCTGCCCCGACCAGGGCTATAACAGGTCTCACGCAAAGTCGCGAAAAGATGAGGAATCGATCGAGCTCGAATTCAAACTCAAAGTATTTTTTATGAACAGGAGGCAATAGAAAGAACGAAGGATACTCTGTTAACGTTAACTCTGTTGCCTCCTGTTCAGCCCCGCTCTCTTTGCGCCTTTGCGTGAGCTTCTTCAAGAATGACTACCAGGAGAGAATGACGAAGAAGTCATTAAACACGACCGCCCGAATAGCGTTGCAAGAGATACCCTAGCGTAAAGACACCGACGGCCACCATCAAAAACTTCAGCATCAGCCCGGGGTTCGTTTGCTGAAGCTCGCTAATGATCGCCAGCGGCGGAATCGCCAGCCCCACAACCTGTAAGAATCTTCCCAGCGTGTACATGGTTGCACGGTACCACCGCAACCGAACCGCGCCAAGCCGCGCCGATAGCGGCACGCCCCGCCGTTCGATACGATAAACTAAGAGATAAGCATGGCCACCAACACTCCGCCGAATATCGATTCAAGCAGCCCCCCGCGCCCGCTCCCGACGATTAGCGTCCTGGTCTTTCGTGGCCTGCGACTACGCTGCCCCCGCTGCGGCCAAGCGCCACTCTTCAAGGGCTGGTTCAAAATGCACGACGAGTGCCAGGCCTGTGGCAGGCGATTCAATCGCGACGCCGGTTATCTGCTGGGCTCAATTTATTTCAATTACGGAGTCACGGGCTCGTTGGCCATCGCCGCCTAC
>CAZGMU010000080.1:0-5734 GCA_964526975.1 uncultured Planctomycetaceae bacterium | reverse complement strand
AGATGTGCTTCAGGATCGGCAACGACTTTTCGTCCTCAGCATGTTTGCCGTGTTATTCCCAATGTGGTTCTTCCGCTACGCGCGCGCACTTTGGATCTCGTTCGACGAGCATTGGGACCCCTGGCCCAACGAAGAAGAGCAGCGGCAAATGAGGAACGCAACCACGAGCCTTGCTAGCTCGAATAATAGCCGCGACCCATCAGCCCACGTTTGAATAAGAGGCTGTAACAGCGGGTGCCATGGCCACTGTTCGGAGTGGCCATGTTTCCACCGCCTTTCGGCATTGCCCATGCAAAGCCGTGGGCATGGCACCCCGCGGTGGCATTTGCTGCGCAAGCATTATTAAAACCTACGACGGCAGCATCTCGTTCGCTTCCGCCGCTTTTTGGCGAGCCTTGCGAATCGCATAGTAGGCACAGCTCCCGAACGTCGCCAACACGATGTACGGCATCGACATCATAAATAGGATGCTGTAGTAGTAACCGGCCGCGATCGACTGGCCATGAGGATCGTTCTGCGCGAGGCCATCTTTGCAGGTCGGGCAGGCTGCCGCGACACTTGCGATCAAGAGCACCAGCGCCAACACAATGGCCGCGACGATCCAACGAGTAACCGCGGGCTCGAATTGATGATAGATGGTTTTCATGGCAGGCCTCACTGGGAGTCTGGCGAGATTCCAAACACCACGTTCGTCTCTCTAGAAAATTTTACCTTATTACTGGATCGGCGGCCAGAGATGGTACAGCATCACATAAACCACGACTCCCGTGACAGATACATACAACCAAACGGGAAAAGTAATCCTCGCCCAGCGACAATGCTTGTCGCGGTACGTGGCCCTCAGCGCTCGACTCTCCGCGCTATCGTCGTCCGGCAAGCAGCAGCCAATCGCGCGATAGCCCAGATAGATTTGCCACACCGCCAAAAATGGCACCGTCACGGCCAGCAGCACGTGTGACAGCAAAATGGCGTAGTATGCGTACCGCACCACGCCAGGGTGCGTGAACGCGACATGCTTCGCGTACCAGTGATACCAGAGGTAACATATTAAGAACACAATCGACACGGCGAACGCCGCAAGCATCGCCCACTTATGCACATCGACACGGCCACGCTTAACCAGATAGAAACCAACGAGCAATAGCACCGTCGCCAGCGAGTTCAGCGAGGCATTTACATGCACCAACGGATGAGCGGCGAGTAAAAGCGTCAACTTGATTTCCCGTTCGCGTCCTCTTTGGCAGCCAACTCGCTGGGGTACTTTTCGGCCAGGCACTCCAGTAGCTTCGCCTTGAGACGGTTGCATTGGCTTGCGCTGGTGGCATCATACATTCCGCGCCGCTTTCCTTCTTTGTCGATCACGACCGCCACGTCTTGATGTCCCTTGAGACTTAGAAAAAGGTCCATCCCTTTGGCGATGCGCTTCACATCATCCAAGTCGCCACGGCAAAAGAGCCACCGTTTGGGATCGGCCTTGAACCGATCGGCATATTCACGCAGCACCGGCAGCGTATCGGTATCGGGATCACAAGAAATACTGACCCAGGTCACGCCCTGGAGCGCCGGATCTGCATTCAGCACTTGCAGATTCGCATTCAGCCGCAAGCATTGGCCGGGGCAAGTGGTAAAAAAATACGACGCCACCCAAACCTTGCCGCGCATATCGACCGAGCGAAATATCTCGCCATTGCGTTCGGTCAGCTCAAACTCCTTCAGCGGCGGGCCAATCGCGACATCCTGAATCGCTTCGCTCCGCGACTGCTCGAACTGCTGCACTTGCCAAAATTTCCAACCACCGTAGGCCATGCCGATCGCGAGAATCGCACAGAGCATGTATGGCACCAGCGAACTGCCGTCTTGCGGTGGAGCATGCGGCACATTGTCTGGAGCCGATGAAGTTGGGCTCGGTTGGGAACTCATAACAAATCTCCGGTCGTTCGCTTACCGGCGATCCAGCAATCAGCCAAGAGGATCAAGCCTGCGAATACCAGCGATACGATCCAACAAGTGGCGGGGGTCGCGGTGGGGGTACTTACATTTTGGAGGTAATACCGCAACCCGGCCACCCCGTAGGTGAGCGGATTGAGACGAATAATCCAGCCCAACCAGCCGCCGACGTCCATCGGAAAAAACGCCCCCGACAGCAGCCACATGGGAAATAGAAATACGCTCATGATCGCGTGAAAGCCTTGCGTCGAGTCCATCCGCCAAGCAATCAAGAAGCCAAGCCCTGTGAGCGCGACGGAGATAACCAGCATCAGCAAGAGCGCGGCGATCAGACCAAACATCGAAGGGGAAATCACCTCGAACCAGCCGAGCTTGCCCGCCGCCCAGCCAAGCAGCAGGAACACGATCCCTTGCAACATCGCGATTGCGGCCCCGCCTAGCACTTTGCCCAGCACCATCGTCCAGCGTGGAATCGGCGCGACCAGCACGCCCTGCAAAAAGCCTTCGCGGCGATCCTCGATGATCGAGATCGTCGCGAAAATCGCGGTGAACAAGAGAATCATCACCAACGTGCCTGGGAAGAAATGGGCGTAATCGAGATTGTTCGACCGCAAACCCGCACCGAACAACAACCAGAAAATGATCGGCTGCCCCAGTGCGCCGAACACGCGATTCTTCTGCCGGAAGAACCGCACCAGCTCACGCTGGCACAAAGTGCCCACCACCGGCCAGGGCGGAACTGTCGCCGATTTCACATGTAACTCTGTGGTCATGTCAATTTGGAGAACCGCTAATGAACGCTAATAGCCATTAATAGCTTTATAAGCGACCATTAGCGGTTCAAAAATCAGTGCTTCTTTTTTCGCCCACGTGCATTTGTCTCATTCTCTGCCGGCGCTTCCGACCAGAATCTGTGCCCAGTGAAATGAATAAACACATCCTCAAGCGTCGGCTTGCCGAGCGTGATCGATTCAATCTGACCGGGAAACGCCTCGACCAACCGGGCAATCCACTGGTGGCCGTTCGTTTGCTCTAGTCGCACCGAGCCATCGATAACCTTGGCCGTCGTTTGGAGCTGTTGCTCGATGGCAGCGGCCAGCTTGGCTGCATCATTTGTGCGGATCGTGATCGCATCCCCCCCCACGGCGGCCTGCAGTTCGACCGGAGTATCGAGTGCTGCCAGATTGCCCTTATGCATGATCGCGATGCGATCGGCCCGCTGGGCTTCATCGAGCAAGTGGGTCGTTACGAGCACCGTGACGCCGTCCGTCTCGCGCACTTGCTCCAGGTATTGCCACAAATCGGCTCGCGCACCCGGGTCGAGCCCCGTCGAGGGCTCATCCAACAACAGCACACGCGGCCGGTGCAACATGCCCGTCGCCAGCTCGACGCGTCGCCGCAAGCCACCCGATAGCTGCTCGACCAACTCGCCGCGCCGATCGGCGAGCCCAAGCCGAACGAGCATTTCATCCGTTCTCGTTCGTAGCTCGCGGCCTCCCAGCCCGTACAGCCGACCGTGATGGATCACGTTTTCCAACACCGTCAGTTTCTTGTCGATGCTAGGCGCTTGAAACACAACGCCGAGTTGGGCACGAATCGCGGCCGCCTCGGTTCGCAGGCTGTGCCCCATGATCCGCACTTCGCCCTGCTGAATTGGAATTAGCGTCGAAAGGACGCGAAACAGCGTCGTTTTTCCGCTGCCGTTCGGCCCGAGAATCGCGAAGATCTCGCGCTGCTTCACATCGAACGACAAATCGTGAATCGCCTCGCGCTCGCCGTATCGGTAGGCCAGGTGTGCAATCTCAACGGCAGGCGAAGTAGACATACTACGTGCGGAGACTAATGAGCCCCCTCATGCGAGAGTTCCTGCTTGGCCTCTTTCATCTCCTTGGCCTCGATCGACGGCGGATCTGGCGCGAACAGCAGGCGATCCGATGAATAATGAGCGAATCCGTTGTTCTGTCGCCAGCCGATATCCGGCACGAGCATCAGCACTAGAAAAACCGACATGAACGAAGCGGGAATCGTCAGCACCCATTTCCAATTCGCTTCCCACAACAGGTGCATGAAAAACATGATCACCAGCATGGCCTTGGTGCAGGAGACAGCCATCATCAGCGCCCGGCTGGCGTGAGACGACACGTGCTCGCGCCAAAAATCGAAATAGGTCAAAAACGAAAACATCGTGAGAACGCAGAGCGCGACAAACACCAACAGGTATTTGCCCGTGCCGCCATGCGAGTCGTCATGACCGTCGTGCCCAGTCTGCCCATGGTCGCCATGCGTCATTGCGTGATCGCTCATCTTATAAATCTCCAGCGAGCGTGCGGCTCGCGTGTCCTGCCTGTCTTATTTTACGTCAAACACCCAGCGACTAGAACAAATACAGTAGCGGAAACAGGAAAATCCACACGAGATCGACAAAGTGCCAATACAGGCCGGTGTTTTCGACCACTCCCGCCTTGCTCCGGTCGAGCGTGCTAAACAGCAAGAGCCCGAACACAATCAGACCAACAAGCACGTGAATCGCGTGAAAACCGGTGAGTAGAAAGTAGGTGCTGGCCCACATCGGGCCGCCCGGGATCATGATCGGCAGCCGCAGCCACTTGTACGCTTCGTTGAAGCCGCCATGGGGGATGCCGTCCTTCGTCTCGCCGCCGTGAGCCGGGGCGCCTTCTTGAAACGCCACGAGCCGCAGAGCGGATTCGGTGGCCGGAATCGCGCCCGCATGCACGGCCTGCTCGACCGCCCGATGGTCGTGCGGCGGATATATCGCGTAGGCCAACTCCATGATCCGAATCCGCGCCTCGGGCGAATCGGGCTGAGTGCGCAGCACGGCGTCGGCGTTGTCGACCATCTTGCTCACGCGATCGACCACGGCGATTCGCTGCTCCCAATCGGGCAGCTTGGGGTCGGCCGTCGTCAACTGCGTGCGCAACTCGCCCAGGCGCTTCCGCACCGCGGCCGAATAGTACACATCGGCTTTGTCATGCACCAGCCCATGCGGCCTGACCGGGTAAATTCCGTGGGCAAACTTCTGCGAGTATTCGTACAACTTGACGCCCAAAAACACGCAGCCCAGCAAGAACGTGAGCAGCATCCATGCCTTCGCCTTCGAGGCCTGGTTCCTCTTAGCTGCCTCGAGCGCGAGGACCACTGTCACGCTGGAACAAATCAGCACAAACGTATTAAACGCCCCGATCGGCTCGCTCAAGTGAACATCATGCGGCGCGGGCCAAGCGATCGCGCCGAAGCGAAGCACGATATACGTGCCGATCAACCCGGCGAAAAACATGATTTCCGTCGAAAGAAACAACCACAAGCAGGTCTTGCCGTTCGGAATCGGCAGGCCCGGATGATACTGGAGCTTGGAACCTGGTTCGTGACTCATATTATTTATTTTGTTCGTTGTTTGTTGTCCGTCGTTCATTATCCGTTGAGTTCATCATTCGCGTATCCGATGTAACCGCATAAGGCGATGCAACGGACCACTGGCCACGAACAACGAACACTCATACTGCAACCATCAACAGCAGTCCCATCCAGCAGATCAAGTAAAGCAAACTGGCCCGCAGCAAGCGGCGGGCGGATCGATCGTCGCGATGAATCAAAAACAGCGTGGCCGCAATCACTTGCCCGCCCCCCAGCACAATCGCCCAGGCAGCATAAATCCCAGGGCTGCCCGCTTGCAGCGACATCGCCGGCACCAGGCTCACGGGCACTAGCGCGAGCGCTCCGACCAATGCCTGAGCGCCGGCCCGCAGCCCGGTCGGATCAACCACGGTCA
>CAZGMU010000079.1:7087-13761 GCA_964526975.1 uncultured Planctomycetaceae bacterium | reverse complement strand
GCCTGGAATCTTGCTCAGAATAGCTTCGATTTCGTCGCCTTTCTTGGCCAGCGTATCGAGGTCGTCTCCATAGAGCTTCACGGCCAAGTCGCCGCGCGAGCCGGAAGTCATTTCGTTGATGCGCATCTCGATCGGTTGCAAGAAAGCGAGCTTTTGGCCGGGCATTTCGCGCAAATAGTGCTCGATGAGCGTCGTCAGATCCGCTTGGGTTTTCGCTTTCTTCCACATGTCGCGTGGTTTGAGCGAGATGAACGTATCGGTCAACTCGATGCCCATCGGGTCGGTGGCGATCTCGGCGCTCCCGATGCGACTCCAAACGTGGGCAATTTCGTCGGGGAACTCCGCGAGCAGGCGTTTCTCGATTAGTGTGTTGTAGTTGATCGAGTCCTCCAAATCGGTGCCCGTGAGGCGAACGATGCTGACCGCGATTGCTCCCTCGGATAGTCGCGGCACGAATTCCGAGCCGAGATTCGGCGCGATCAAACCAAAAGCGATGAACATCACGAGGCCAGCCAGCGCCATCACGAGCGGCTTGTTCGTCATCGAAAACCGCAGCAGTGGGGCATGGATGAGATGGGCGATTCTCATGAGAAGCGGCTCGCGATCCTCGATCTTGCGCGGCAAAACCAGACTCGCCAGCACGGGCATCAACGTGAGCGACATGATCATCGAGCCGATCAGTGCGAAGATGACCGTCAGCGCCATCGGCCGAAACATCTTGCCTTCGATCCCTTCGAGCGTGAGGATCGGCAAGTAGACGATCATAATGATCAACTCACCAAACATCGTCGGCTTGCGAACTTCGACGGCGGCATCGCGCACGATATCGAGCTTGGAGCGGGGAGCAGGGAGCGAGGAGTTCCGATTGCTCCCTACTCCCTGCTCCCCGCTCCCTGCTAAGTGGCGGACGCAGTTCTCGACCATCACGACCGAGCTATCGACGATCATGCCGAAGTCGATCGCCCCAAGGCTGAGCAAACTGGCGGCAATGCCAAAGCGGTACATTCCGGCGAACGCGAAAAGCATCGAGAGTGGAATCGCCAGGGCGACGATCATCGCCGCGCGCAGGTTGCCAAGAAAGGCAAACAACACGGCGATGACTAATAGCCCACCCTCGAACAAGTTGTTCTTTACGGTCTTGATCACATGGTCGACCAGCTCGGTGCGATCATAGACTGTCTGCACCGTTACATTGGCCGGCAGCGTCGGCTTGATCTCTTCGAGGCGATCCTTCATGGCCCAAGTGATTTCGTGCGTATTCTCGCCCATGAGCATGAAGCCGAGGCCCATGACGACTTCGCCCTTGCCGTCGGCCGTCACCGCCCCACGGCGAATTTCCGAGCCGATCACGACCTCGGCCACATCGCTCAAGCGGATCGGCACACCATGCCGCGAGGCGATCACGATGCCGCGGATCTGCTCGGCGTTCGTGGTGCGGCCCAATCCCTGAACGAGGACCGATCGCGTGCCCTCGCGGATATTGCCGGCGCCCACATTGCGATTGTTCGCTTCGACCGCGCGCACGACCTCGTCGAACGTTAGGTTGTATTTAATGAGCAGATTGGGATCGATGCGCACCTGGTACTGCTTTTCGTAGCCACCCCAGCTATTGATCTCAGCGGCCCCCTTCACGGTGCGCATCTTCGGTTTGATGACCCAATCGTGAATCGTGCGGAGCGTGGTAACGTCGTCCCCCTTGCCGGAGACAACGTAATGCAAGACTTCGCCAAGCCCGGTCGACACCGGCCCCATCTTCGGCCGCTCGATGTCACCGCTGAGCTCGACCGTGCCAAGCCGCTCGTTCACGAGTTGGCGAGCGAAGTAGATGTCGGTGCCGTCGCGAAAGATGACCACGACTTGCGAAAAGCCGAACTTCGACACGCTCCGCATGCTCTCGAGCCCCGGCAAACCGCCGATGGCCTGCTCGATCGGGAATGTAATCCGTTGCTCGACTTCTTCCGGCCCGAGCGACGGAGCGACCGTGTTCACCTGCACCTGCACGGGCGTGGTGTCTGGAAAGGCATCGATATCGAGATGGCGCAGCGCGACGACACCCAGGATCGCCGCGAAAGCGACGCCCAGGAGCACCAGCAGCCGATGCCGCAACGAAAAATCGATGATCCAGTTCAGCATTGCGTTGGTCAGTTGTTCGTTGTCAGTGGTCCGTTGTTTAGGAAGTCGCCAATTGCCGGTAGGTGGCACGCTACGCCGCTAACCTTTTTCCAAATCAAACCATTCGTGGAAATATGGTTCCGTGGTTGGCTTGGACGAGAAGAATCTCACGCAAAGGCGCGGAGTAAGGAATGGAACCACGGCACGAAGATCACGAAGAAGAAAGGATTGTATTTTTGATGCAGCCACTTCGAAATTCTTCGTGTTCTTCGTGCCGTGGTGGTTCTCATTGTTTTCACTTTGCGCCTTCGCGCCTCTGCGTGAGCCTCTTCTGAAAAAGGTTAACGGCGTAGCGTGCCACCCTCCGCGTTGTTACTTTCCGGCACACGCCGCGCATCCTGCTCCCATATTCGATTTCAAAAGTTGTGCTTCGAGCACCACGCTGTTTTTGCTGGCGATCACCTCGCCCGGCAACAGGCCGGCGATAATTTCCGTCGTTTCGCCCTCTTTGATGCCGGGCCGCACGCTGCGAACATGGAAAATCTTCGGCGCGTTCGGCTGCATGAAATTCTTGTCGCGCACGAACACCACGTTGCACGTGCCGTCCCAATGAATTGCCTCGCTCGGGATCACCACGGCCTTTGGTTCCTCGCGGAGCACAATCCGGCCGGTGCCGAATGTGTTCGTGCGTAGCTTGCCCTCCGGGTTGGCCAGATCGACGCGCACCTTCACGGTACGCGTCACATCGTCCGCATCGGTGCTGATCCAGCCGACGGTGCCCTGGCTCTCTGGCTCAGTCGTCGAGCCGCTCGCGCGGAACAACACCTTCTGACCTAACGCCACATACTTGGCATCGTCCGGTCGCAAGTTCAATGTCAGCCACAATCGCGATGTATCGGCAACATCAAACAACTCGGTTTTGCTGTCGACCACCTCGCCATCGACCGCGGTGCGCTTCACAACCACGCCACCCAGCGACGACCGCAGGGGCAGCAGGTTCGAAGTCGTCTCCTGCGCAGATAGCTCGGAAACGATCTCGGCCGGCAGCCCCAAGAACTGCACGCGTTTGGCCAGCTCGTCGGAGCTTAATTTCAAAATCTCATCCAGATCGATCGAGAGGCCCAGGTTCACCAGCGCCTGCTGAGCGCGAAGCATTTGAATCCGGGCGGCTTCCGCTTCCGTTTGCACTTCCAAGAACTCGCGTTGCGGCACCGCGTTGCCGGCAAGGGGCCGCAGCCGTTCGACGTTGTCGCGCTTCAACCGCACTTGCGACACCGCCTGAAGCAATTCGCTTTTGAGCCGCCCCACTTCGGCCGCATCGACGAGGGCCAGCACGTCGCCCTTGGCCACGCGATCGCCGACTTGCTTTTCCACGCGCCACACGGTTCCCGGCACTCGGCTGGAGAAGCGTGCCATGCGAGTCTGGTCGTAGCCGATCTCACCGTTCGCCGTGATCGTTTCCACGATCGGCCGCTCGGCAACGATCGCGATGTCGACGCCTACTTTCTCGACCGCCTCGGGCGAGGCGAATTGAATCCGCTTCATATGCAAACTGCAACGGCTGTTGTTTTCTTGCCGCGGCCGCAGCGCGATCGCCCGCTGGGCCCGCTCCAGCATGGCCGGCGTGATCGTCGGTTGCGATTTCAATTGAACAACGTCCGGGTGCTCAAACGGGCACTGCATAATGCCATGCGCCTCACACCAGCCGTAATCCGTGCCAAGCGGGCTGAGCGCGTTGTTGCATTCCACGCATTGCGACTCGGGGACATTGTGCTCCTCGCACCAATCCACGACTGCGGCCTCTTTGGCGCCGAGCAGTTCTGAAAACTTGGGCATGGTCCATTCAGTGGCGTTGCCCCAAATCGCCAGCCCGATGATCGCGGCCACCACCAAAGCCGTGGGCACCGTTTGACGCAGAAACCGCCAAACACCACCTCGCTCTGGCGCCGGCGGAGGCGCATCGTCTTCCGGACCCAGTGTGGGAGTCAGAATGGGGGCTGGGGAAGCGGACATGGAAATTTCCCTATTCGTGGGCGCTCCATCGCAGTGCAGTTGGAAGCCACTCAAACACTCAATCGACACGGTTTACACTTGCCACGGCACCGGCGCAGACGCGCAGCATGAGCCAAGGCGAAACACGAATCGAGAGCAATCAAATCAAGAGGATCTGATGAAAGAGGTGCAACGGCACCGGCGGCGACGGGCTAAATTCACATGTCCCCACGGCAAACGACACGGCAGAAAGCTGCGTGCCACAAGTCGCTGGCAAATCAACGGCTAAATCCATCGGAGCCCACACCTGGCTCTGGTCGAAGGTCGACTTTTGCACCGGCAAATAATGGCAGAGACCATGGCAGTTCGGATGGTTCTTGCACGGCGCATCTGAATCGGCCCCGTCGGCGGCGCCATCGCGCTCATGGCCGCAATGCTTGTGACAGCAATCCGCACCTACGGCCAGTGCTGCGGTCTCGCCAAGAGTGCCCGCTTCATGCACGTCGTGCCAGCAACATCCAAGCACCGCATGGATGAGCAAAGACAAGCACAGCAATGTACAAGAAGCAGCACGCATTTGATCGTTACACCTGCGAAGCCGATTTCCACTCGGCGACGGTCGGCATCGAGCTATCTCAAACTTTCGACAAAACAGGCGGCCGGTCTACATTCAAAACCTTGCCCCGCCGTCACAATCCTTATTTCTGCCGACTCAGTATATTTTCGGGTCTAGCGGCGGCGCGGTCAATTGAAGTTTGTGGCAGGTCGCCCACCAAAAGCCCCTCGATTTGGGCCCATTCTTTCCAGGCCGTCTCCAAATCCTGCAAGTACGACAGATTTTTGGCCGCGTAGGTCTGTTGCACGGTCAGAACTTGCAGATAGTCGAGTTGGCCCTGCTGGTAGCCCTGATTCATCATACCGAGCGTTTCCTGGGCCGCTGGCAGAATTTTTGTCGTGTATTTGGTTACCCGCTCGCGCGCGGTCCGGTAGTCGCGAAGCACGATCGACAATTGCTGGTCGAGCGCCAGCTCGCGGGCCTCGAGCGCCGCCTGAGCCGCCGCAAGCTGCCCCCCTGCCTCGGTAATGCCTCCCTGGTTACGATCGAAAACCGGGAGCGGGATGCCGATCTGCACGTTGGCGATGTTGTCGTGCGTGGCGTTGTCGTGCTGCACGCCGGCTTGCGCGCTGATGTTGGGAATTCGCCCCGCCACGGCTCGCCCCACGTTCGCCCGGGCCTGATCCACGGCAAATCGCAACTCGGCCAGATCGGGGCTCTCGCGTTTCAGCCGCTCGCTGGCCGTTGCATAGTCAAGCTCCGGCAGCGGGCGCCCCAATGTATCCTCGAGCGCTTGCGGACGATCGCCCGGCATGCCTGTAACCGACGCCAATCGCCGCCACGCCGCCAGATAGCGTTCGTTCGCCTGCTGTTCCAGCAATTCGGAAGACTCGCTCTCGATTTGGCTCTGCAGGAGCGATGTTTTGGGGATATCGAGCGCTTTGAGCCGCTGCTCCGAGACCTCGACCGATCGGGCCGCGATGTCGCTCAGTTGCCGGGCAAACGTCACGCTTCGCTCGGCCACAAGCGTTTCGAAGTAATACTTGCGAACCGTGGTGAGCACCTGCAACTGCGTCCGCACGAGCCGCTGCTCGGCCGCTTGCTGTTCGTGGAAAACGACAGACCGATTCCAGCCCAACTTGCCAGCCGTGACGAACTCCTGCCCAACGTATCCGCCCTGCTGCCCTGCCCTCCCATCGTTGCCAATTTCACTGCCAGAGTAACCAATGGTCGGATTCGGGCGCAAGCCAACCTGCACCCATTTACCGCCAAGCGCCCGCACCTCGGCCGATGCCTCGCGCAGCGCCGGGTGAGACTCGCCAGCTAGTCGCTCAGCTTCTGCTAGCGTAAGCATCGCAGACACGGCGCTGCTGCCGGTAGGCGGCAACGGCACGGGCTCCGGCGCAACCACTGCCTGCGATGGCTCGAGCTTGGGCATTTCCAATCCTTGCTCCTGTGCAATCGCTCAGTAGGCAATCGCGGCCGTAGCCGTGAACACTGCCAGAATAGATGCCGCAAACCGTCGCACAGAAGCATTTCCTACCGTAGCTGGATTCGCCAGAATTCAGACTTTCCCGTGCATGTCTGAATTCTGGCGAATCCAGCTACGCTTAATACCACGTTCTTCTTCCAATCTTTACTAAAGCGACACCGTGTCGCCCCGACACTGGGTCCTCCTAACTCTATCGGCTATAACGAACTTGCGTGTCCAAACTGCCCGCGCGAGAACCTACGATGACTGCACTGCGCTCACTCCCCTGCTTTAGCCTGGCACTGCTGGCATTCGCCTGCCAGCACGCGCCGATTTTGGAGAACATCGCCATGGCCGTCGAAACCCCGAACGCCAAACCAGGCGAGGCCGCTTCAGCGGCCGAGAAATTGGAAACCGCGACCTTCGGCGAAGGTTGCTTCTGGTGCTGCGAAGCGGTCTTCCAGCGCCTGCGTGGAGTGAAGTCGGTCGTCTCCGGCTACAGCGGCGGCAATGTCGACAAGCCGACCTACGAACAAGTCTGCA
>CAZGMU010000079.1:0-7077 GCA_964526975.1 uncultured Planctomycetaceae bacterium | reverse complement strand
ATTCGAAGACCTCCTGAAAGTCTTCTGGCAAACCCACGACCCAACCACGCTCAATCGCCAAGGCCACGACGAAGGCCCCCAATATCGATCGGTGATCTTCTATCACAACGAAGATCAGCACCGCATCGCGGAAGCGTACAAGAAACAGCTCGACAAATCGGGCACGTTCAAATCGCCAATCGTTACCGAGATTTCGCCACTCAAAAATTTCTTCCCGGCCGAGAAGTATCACCAGAACTACTTCAATCTGAACCCCAATCAGCGCTACTGCGAGTTCGTCATCCGGCCGAAAGTGGAGAAGTTCAACAAAGAGTTCAAAGACTTACTGCAAGAACCAACCACGAAATCGAAATAGAAGCCGCTTGCTTTGCTGAATGCGTTGAATAGATAGACCTTATAGCCAAACCACCACGCGGTCCGGGCAACTGGCACGCCTCCTCACCAGCACCGAACACGCATGACAGCCTCGCCCTAGCTCCCAGCAACCGGCAACACAAAGTGCGGATTCTCAATAATCCCAAACACGTTGCCAAACGGATCGAGTACCGTCGCCACCTTGATCCCTTCACCGACGTCCTGAACCTCGGCATGGGCGGTCGCTCCCAACGAAATCAATCGCGCGAATGCAGCCCGCGCATCGGCCACTCCCCAATAAGCGACCGAACCTCCCGCTCCACTCGCTGTGGAATTCGGATCGAGCCCCAACTCATAGCCGCCCACGTTGAACCCAACATAAAACGGCTGATCGAAGTAAGGCGGTAGACCCAGAATTTGCGAATACCATTCTTTCGCCTGCGCTAAATCGGGCGCGTGGTAGAGCACCGTGCGAAGACCATGAAAATGTGAAGGGATCGTTGCTGAAGACATGACATTCCTGCTTGCATCGGCTCGTGAAATGAGATGAAGTCGTTCGCTGTCCGACGCGACAATTTGTCTCGCGCGGAGTCGCTCGTGTCAAACGATTCCCCGTCAGTAGGAGCTCGTGTTTCTCCAACGGGGAATTATAACTTCGCGCGAGGCCTCGCTATACTTACCGCTCCAGGAGGACCAATTCAGGGGCACGAGGTGTTATGTCGGAAGAGTTGTTGAGCGCTGGAGACTGGGTGCGTGCCCAGTCGGGCCAGCTCGGTAAGATCGTATTAATCAGTCGCCTCTCTGCGTTCGTCGAAGTCGCGCAAGATGACACCAAACAAACGATGACTTTCTTGCTCAGCGAGCTGACCAAAGTCGACCCGCCGCCCCCCGCCTCCGAACCGCCACCCCGCATTCCTCCAAGCGAATAAATGCACAACCGCTACTTGCGGTTTCCTTTGCGGCTCCATCGCCCATCACGAAGCGCTAACTGCCTCTCCGAGAACCGTTGGGACTGTGCAGTTTGGCGAACCACGCCCTTCGCCGAACCTCAGAGCGTGCCACCCTACGCCGTTAACCCTTTTCGATTCAAAGTGATTGCCCAAGCTCCCAGTATTGGCCACGAAAAACACAAAAAGGCACGAAAAATCTGGGGCCTTTTTGTGTTTTTCGTGCTTTTCGTGGCTGCTGCTTTCCTGTGATGGCGCGTGCGACTCAAGTAAAGAGCGTCTGCCCTCTAATCTCCGAGAATCCAGGCCTTAGCGATAAGTGTTCCCAGCACACTCCTTATTCATTCTCCGCGTCCCCTGCGACTCTGTGTGAGACTAAGAAGGTTAACGGCGTAGCGTGCCACCCATAAGCTCGAATTCACAGGCACCCTCAAGTAACTGGTTCTAGCGTCAGCGGCGCAGTTTACTCGCCGTGGCGAGCCGAATCTCTCGCCAACAAATGACTTACTGCCATCTCTGGAACATACCCAACGCAAAATTGAAGAATCCATCAACTGCTACAATGCACTCCGCCGGCATTCGTCACTAGACTATACAATTACCTCCCAAGCCCGAACGAGCCACCAGATTTCAGCGACAATCTATCCGTAAACCAAGACCACCTCCCCCTCGACACAAGGCGTTAACAATATGACTTCTTTCGATGTGAATCGGCGTAAATTCTTCCAGGCCACCGCTGCAATCGCGGCTTCGAGCGCGGCTGTTTCATTTGGCGCCGAAGCACCGGCGATCCAGGGATTCGAGCGCGAAGCGGCCGATCCAAACCGCTCGAAGGAATGGAAGCCCGTATCGAATCGCAAAATCCGAGTGGGGCTCATCGGCCACGGGGTTTGCCAGTTTGCGTCTCAATTTGGTTTTGAAAAACATCCCAACGTAGAAGTCGTCGCCGTGAGCGATTTGATTCCCGCCCGTTGTGCCGAAATGGCGCAACGGCTCAAGTGCAAGCGCACCTACCCATCACTCGAGGAGTTGGTGAAAGACGACCAAATAGAAGCCGTCTTCATTGCGACGGATGCACCGAGCCATGCCAAACATGTGATCGACGCCTTGAAGCATGGAAAGCATGTAGGGTGTGCAGTGCCGGCCTGCTTCGGCTCGCTTGAAGAAGCAGGTCAAGTGTTCGAAGCCGTGCAACAAGCCCAGGGCCTCAAGTACATGATGTTCGAGACCTCCTGCTTTCATCAAGACCTGTACGACATGCGGCAGTTGTTTCAGGCTGGCGCGCTCGGAGATCTGGTGTACGCGGAGGGCGAATATTTTCATTACATGGCCGAGCCGATCGACTCGTTCAAAGGCTGGCGCATCGGCTTGCCGCCACAATGGTACCCGACTCATTCGAATGCCTATTACATCGGCGTGACAGGCGGCTCGTTTACCGAGGTTTCGTGCCAGGCAATGCCCAGCAAGCTGGCCCATTTGCAGCCGGAGAACAATCACTACAAAAACCCGTTCGGCACCGAGATCGCGCTGTTCCGAACGAATAACGGCGGCACCGCACGAATGGCTGTAAGCTGGGACACCCCAGGCGACGGCGGCGAGCGCGGACGGGTACGCGGCAACAAAGGATCGTACTACGGCAAGTACGAAGGCCTGGCACAAGTGCCGAATCAGAAAATCGAGCGGCCGCCCCTACCACCAACCGTCGAACCCGGCGGCCACGGCGGGGCCCACGGTTACCTGACGAACGAATTCGTTACTGCCATTCTCGAAGATCGCAAACCACTGATCGATATCGCCACTGCCCTCAACCTCACCGTGAGCGGCATCGTAGCCCACCAGTCGGCTTTGAAAGACGGCGAGCTGATGAAGATTCCACAGTACAAGACCAGCTAAAACATTGATCGAAAAGGAGCGGCGAGTAGCACCCAACGCCGTTAACCATCCGTATGAAGTAGCCACATTCGCAAGAACACGGTCGTAGAGGTCCGCATTCTTGCGAATGCGGCTACTTTCCGATCGAAAAAGGTTAACGGCGTAGGATGCCACCCGCGGGTATTCATTGAACCTTTTACGGCAGGAGCGTAACCTAAGGCCTGGGAAATAGTTCACCACCAACCGACGGCGCCACTTGAATGATCGTGGAAGCAATGAAGATACTTCGGTCAATGGCCATGACCTGGGTCGCGGCCGTTTGCCTGCCACTTCCGGTGCTCGTGATGACCAATCCCGCCACGAACGCCGATGTTTCGTGCCTTTATCTCGGTTTGGCTTCTGCATGGCTTGCCACGCAGATTGTGGGTTGCGGCGGCTATCCTGATTCGCGGCCTCTCTGGCTGACGAAAACCGCGGCAATTTCTCTCGCCCTCGCTGTGAACGTGATCCTGTTCGTGGCGATCGGAGAACTCTTATCCGTGCGGTCCAATCTCCCCTTCCCATTGCTGGCGCTGTTCGCGGTGATCCCTTCGATCGGCCTTGTGCCCTGGATGACGTTGCGAATTGGCGAGCCGTTCAAGGCGATCGTTCTCAGTGCGTTGGTTCTACTGGCATGCAAGCTGTCGGCTTGCGTGGTTGCGCGATTGGTCTACGGCTCCGACTACATGGAGCACGGCTACGTCGCGGCCGATTGGCGGACTGCAAAGCTGATGATCTCACTTACGTGGAGCTCAATCACAGTAATCTCGCTCAGCCTCGCGGGGTTGGGCTACTACCAGTTTGACAATTAAATGGGAAGCATCGACTGCCGGCCAAATGGGGATTGCCATTGTTTCGATATCATCCGGCCGATTGTCGGTGCGCCGCAGGCGCTAGAGGTAATGCAGTTTGTCTCGCACGGCGAACGTTACACCGAAGTTTATTGATCTTCGAAGTAAAATGTCTTTTGAAGACTGGTATGAACGGTTTTATGGTACGAGCAACTCCTTAGACAAAGACGTCGTCCGTCAAATCCTAAACGCCTTTGGAGATGCATTTGACGTAGAAAGTACGCGACTGCTTCCATCAGATCGTCTTAAAGAGGAGTTATCCATTGTCCATCCGCTTCTGCTCGATGATTCATGGGATTGCTTGACTGCCCTGTTATCACATTCCTTTAATAGGACTTTGTATTGGAAGAAAGAATGGAGAACCGTTGATGACGCAATTCGTGGCCTCAGTGAACAAGTGCTGCCACCCAGGGAGCATTAAAGAGCCTTTTAATGCTCTTTAATGCTCGGTGATTATGCTTGAAGTTCCACACGTGCGAGTACGATTTGACCGCTGGGGTGCCCGCGAAAATGCGGAGCTTACCTGTGATGGAAAACAACTATCCATCGTGGCGTTAGATTTCAATGAGCGGCCAATCGTTCTCATTGCCAACCACTCCGGCGTCGTGGGTAGAGTCTTTCAAACCTGGCGACAGCTTGCCTTAGGCAGAGCTATTCCCATTCATCCCGATTGCATTGAGCCTGAGCATGGCAATTTCGGTTTACGATTGAAATTCACTCCTTCTTGGCCAGCCGACTTCACTTTCACTATTGATGAGTTGCAACCCAAGGATGCCGACGCAATTTTGCGCTTTTTTGCGAAGCCATGGCACGACAGAAACATGGGCGGTATCTAGATCGACCAGCCTAGAATGAATGAGGCTTAGCAGCATGCAACGTTGGCTTAACAGCGTTGGCGGGTAAGATATTAAAGGTGCCTCGAGCCGAACTCATTATCAATTTTCTGGCATCCTGCTGCTAACCGAGGATAAACTGAAATGAATGGCTTAGGGTTAGTGTGGGTAGCGCTTGCCCCGGTTTTCTTAACAATCGTGGTCCTTTGGTTCCTTGATGTGATACGTCCTGATGCGGGAAGCCGCTTTAAGCATGGGCGTCGAACGCCGGATTGCTTGCGCGATGATTCGGACAGCATTTCGAGCGCGCCTCTACCCGAGCGCCCTCCCGCAAGAAGCAATGGTGATGCGACTTAGGATACGCCGCCACAACGACAATAGCCGCTTAGTTGAAGTCATTCATGAGCGATTTAGTACACCGAAAATACGGTTGCGACGAGTCGAGCAACCGGCCCTATCGCTGAGCGAAGTAGACAGGACCGCTTTATGAAGACTGCGGTTATCTGGCATCGGTACTTTTTCGTAGCGACCTTGCTAACGACCATTGCCTATAGCTCCCTCTCGTTGCGCGACTATGTAGACGGAAAATACAGTGGGCGTGCGGAGGCGATATATGTCCACGGCTGGCCACAAGTCTTTCTCGAACGCCATGTTTCCAAACTTGGACCAAGTTCCAGATTCAATATTCTGGAAAGTGTCCATCGGTTTTATCCGCTGCCGTTTCTGTTCAACTTGCTGTTCGTTGTTTGCTTGAGCTTGTTGAGTGCCTGGCTTTGGCATGTACATTGTCTAAATCGTCGATTCTGGCAATTCAGTCTCAAGGAAGTATTGTTAATTACGACAGCCTTTTGCCTCGGAATAGGGTCGTATTTGTGGTTGCGCCATGACTACGTTGAGGAAGAACATCTCTTAGCAGAATTACAGAATGATGGCTGGTCTTTGCGGTACACCGATGACTATCTGCCGTGGTACCTCCAGCCCCTTCATGATTTCGGCATCATCGACGCCGATAAATGGGCGAGTTTCGAACTAGCTTGGGAAACAAATTCGCTAGAGGAAGACAGTGAATTGGCCGAGCGACTCAAAAAGTACGCCAGCAACCGCTATCGTTTCTCGTATGTTGCCTCAGTAACCATAGAAGATCCCTCTTTAGACGACGAGAATCTACGCCAGCTTTGTACGCTGATTCCAAATTGCAGAAGCCTCGATTTGATTCGGTGTTCGCAGATTACGCGCGGAGGATTTGAGCGGCTTGGAAATGATCTGCCGCGATTGAAGGAATTAGGAGTCAGAAGCACCCCTTTAACAGATGGGTTGATAAAAGGGATAACGACCATCAGCACGTTGGAAATACTGGAGATCGACGGCGAATGTCCGTTTTGCATACCAGGATGGGCCCGGCAACTTTCTGCGCTGAAGCATTTGCGCACACTACGTATTCCTGCGGAATGCTTAGAAGCGGATGCTGATAAAGAATATCTTCGTGAAGCGCATGTTCCGATTTCGAATGAACCGCATTGAAATAAGACGATGGCAGGATCCATTATTTGCGATTTCTTCAGCCGCACCGCTGGTGGAGCCACAATCCAGAGAACCGTTATCCAATCGCTTGCGGCTTAGCGCGATTTCCTGGGCAAAGCCGTTGCAAGTGGCCAAAACTGGACTATTGAACACACGTTCACTATATGCTACTATCAGGACGAAAACTGCGATTACTCTCCGCATCCACCGACGCGGCCAGAGCCATTCGCGCGTTCTTTGAAAACTTAAACCCACCCCAGTCGACTCTCAACCCACGGCCAACCGCCGCGGCAGCCAGCCAGACGGCGCTCCCGGTGCGCGTTGAAGCACCCCCTTGTCACGCTAGCTTAGGTGCGCAAAACCCCAAGGGCGAATTGTGCGCAACTAGATGAGGCCGCCCAGAAATTCAAATGTAGGGTGGCACGCCCTGAGCCTTCGAAGGGTGTGGGGTTGTGCGATTCGGAGGACCGCGCCCTTCCCAAAGCGTCAGTGCGTGCCACCCTTCCCAACTTCAAACATTGACTGGCCAGGCATCTTTCATTCGCCCCTTTACGCGCCGCCCGCGAATTCGGATAATCACTCATTCGTCGGTGGCTCGCCACCTGCGGCGGAGTAGCTCAGTTGGTTAGAGCAGCGGAATCATAATCCGCGTGTCGGGGG
>CAZGMU010000078.1:9320-13971 GCA_964526975.1 uncultured Planctomycetaceae bacterium | reverse complement strand
TCGCGGGTAATCCTCCACGCCCAAATACTAGATGTTGCGGCAGGTGGAGTCAACTGGATAACCACATCATACGTCCACTACCACCAAGGCTTTGCCCAAAAATGCGCGCCAAACCACTAGATAGGCCTGCCGGAAAAGAAACGTTACCGGCCGCTTGCGGCTTAGCGCGATTTTCTGGGCAAAGCTCTATCCACCACAAACAAAAAATTGCGCCCCACCGGCCCCAGCTACACATCACCCGCCGCGCATCAATACACACAAACGCCCCAAGCTCCCGGCTCCTCGCTAGCTCTCCCCCTAACACCCCAACATCCCAACATCCCACATCCCCTTCCGGCCGAAAGCCGAAAGCCACCCCATGCTTCCCAATATCCACCCAATTATGGATCACCGCCTTACGCAACACCCCACGTTTCGCCGAGCATCGCGAACCGACCACGATCCAATATCGGGGACTTATGGAATTAAAAATCGACTCGGCCGAGAGATCCAAAAACCACCAACAAGGTCGCAGCACTCCAACGCGCTGCGCCCAACCTCTCGCCCCTCACTCCTCGCCCCTCACTCCTCTCCAACTCCCCCTTCAGGCTCCCTGCTCCCCGCTCCCGGCTCCCCGCTACGCATCCCCAAACGCCGCGTCGAACGCCACGCCGCTCGGCGCGAAGTCGAGCTTCTTCACAAACTCGCACGCCTCGCGCGCCCCATGTTCACGGTCCATGCCGACGTCTTCCCATTCGACCGACAGCGGACCTTCGTACTTCACCTGGTTCAGCGCCCGGATGATCTCCTCGAAGTTCACGCCGCCGCGGCCCGGCGAGCGGAAGTCCCAGCCGCGGCGCGGGTCGCCGAAGTTGAGATGGCTGCCCAGAATGCCGGTCCGGCCGTTGAGCGTCACAATCGCGTCCTTGATATGAACATGATAGATCCGATCGGGAAACTCGCGAATGAACTCGACCGGGTCGATCCCCTGCCACAGCAGGTGGCTCGGGTCGAAGTTGAAACCAAACTCGTCGCGGTTGCCGATCGCATCGAGCGCGCGGCGGGCCGTGGGAATGTCGAACGCAATCTCCGTCGGATGCACTTCGAGCGCGAATCGCACGCCGCATTCGCCGAACACATCGAGAATCGGATTGAATCGCTCGGCGAACTGTTTGTACCCGTCGTTCAGCATCGAATCGGGCACCGGCGGGAACGAGTACAAATACGGCCAGATGCTCGACCCCGTGAAACCATTCACCACGCCGACGCCCAACTGCTGCGCCGCCCGAGCCGTCGCCTTCAATTCCTCGGCCGCCCGGCGATTCACGCCCGCCGGCTCGCCGTCGCCCCACACGTACGGCGGCAAGATCGCCTTGTGGCGCCCGTCGACCACATCACACACCGCCTGCCCCACCAGGTGCGCGCTGATCGCATGGCATTGCAGATCGTGCTTGTCGAGCAAGTCGCGCTTCGCACGGCAATAGTTCGGATCGGCCGCCGCCTTGTTCACCTCGAAGTGATCGCCCCAGCACGCCAGCTCGACGCCGTTGTAACCAAACTCGCTCGCCTTGCGGCACATCTCTTCCAACGGCAGATCAGCCCACTGGCCAGTGAACAACGTGACGGGACGGGACATAGTGCTGGATACTCCTGGAACGTTGGAATGAATGGAAGCAAGGAGCAAGCGACGAGGATCGAGGACCGAGAGAGCGATTCAACACTCGCTCCTCGATCCTCGCCGCTCGCTCCTCAATGCTATACTTGTGCTATGAAACCACACCTGTTACTCATCGCTCTCTTGGCATTCGCCATCGCGAGCGAAAGCGCGGCTGCTGGCCCGCCGGTTGAGTTGGAGCTCGTCACCGAGCAAGGACTGCAAATTACCGCGCCCCAACAGTGGCTGCAACTACTAGCCGGCATCGGCATCGAACACGTCCAAATCCGTGGCGGCCGACCAAGCGACCAGCCCGCGATCACTAGTCGTGGCAGCGGACCGTCGACCAGCTATAAGCTTGTCGGCGTCCTCACGTCCAAAGACCAACTAAAACTACCCGGCGGCACGTTCACCAAGTCCGATCGCGCTCGGTTGAAAGACTACTTCGACAAGCTCCGCGCCGACGGCGCCGAGTCGGTCACCGCCCCGCATGGCCATTTCGGCCTGACTGAAAAAGAATTGACCGCCGTCCTCGCCGATCTTGCCCAACCCATAAGCTTTGAAACCAAGGGCCTGGCTCCACAAGCATTGATCGATCGGCTTCAACCCAAGCTCGCGTTCAAGGCAGCCATCGATGCGAATGCTGAGCAGCAGTTGCGCGCCGCATCCCCCGCCGTCGACGAGCTGATGGGCGTCTCCGCCGGCACCGCGCTCGCGATCACTTTGCGAAACAACGGCTTGGTGATGCGTCCCGAAAAACAGCGTGGCCAACCGGTGGCGTATCGCATCACCGTCGCAGGCCCAGACGCTCTACGCGGCCGCGCGCTCGGCAAGATGACATCGCCCAACCTGCCCTATTGGCCAATCGGCTGGGAGCCCGAAAAGTCACCGGGCGAAATGGCTCCCGCGCTATTCCAACAACGCAACGCGGAAATCGACGGCTACAGCCTGGAAGAGGCGCTCACCGCGATCGGCCCACTCGTAAAGATCCCGATGTACTTCGATCAGGCAGCACTCAAAACCCACCACATCGATCCCGCCAAAGTACAAGTGAAATTGGCCAAAACGCGAACCACTTACAAACGGGTCATCGATCGCATCCTGTCCCAATCGCGCCTCGGCAGCGACATCCGCACCGACGAAGCTGGCGTGCCGTTTCTGTGGATTACCCGATAACCTAATGGAGGCTACAGCAGTTTGATCGGGGGAATTACATTTTCCCCCTCGACCACCGTGAATTTTTGCCCCGACGACTCGGGCCGAGAGTATCGCACTGGCAACAGGTGAGCACCGTTACGAACGACTTCCTCGCCGATCGTTTGCGGCGCCCGCAACTCGATAGTGATCGCGTACTCGCCCGGAGGCGCGCCGTCGCCCCTTGTCATCGTCGTCATTTGGAACGTGCCGTCGGCGGCAGTGTAAGCGATTGGTTTCTGATTCCCTTCAACATCACCTCCTATCCGATGCAAGACAACGGTTGCTTCACCAACTGGCTTCTCTTTATAGAGAACTTGTCCGCGAACCGGATAGCACTGCGGACCTTTAGCGCCCGAGCAGCCAACGGTACTGCACAAGAATACAAACAGAGAAAGCAACGTCGCGATGCGTGGCGAGGTCATGCCGGTTTTAGCACGGGGTGTAAACGAAAATCACAATGCGACGGGAATAGAGAACAACTGCCGCCACTCGGCCTATTCTGGTTTAGCAACTTCCTGACCGTTGCGAGTGACCATGTCGGCCAACGTTCGCAGCTCGATCGAGTCGGCGATCGTGCGCACCGACCCGTCGGCAAAAGCGAAATTCGCCGCGCCGGGATGGAACGCATAAAAACAGTGGCCCCATTCGTTCGAGTTGTTGATCGACACGGTGCCGGGAATTGGATCAAACGAAGTATTCCAGGCCTTCCGTTGACCGATTTCGTATGGATTGTCGGTGGTTGCCCAAGCGCCGCCACGGGCGCGAACCTTGGGAGAACCGGTGTAATCCACGTCGTACTTAACACCCCGCCGGTAAACATCTTCACGGCCGGCACACTCCCCCAGCATGATGCTCTTGGACGTCCCGTCGGTGATATGGCTGAGCTTGTTGTGCTTGGTGCTCTCTTCTTCCCAACGAATCACGCCGCGCAGATCAACGCCCGTCGTCGGGAATTGCTGCTCGGCCGGCAATACATTGTTGATGTCCAAGTGAACGCCGGTCGGAGTAAAGTAATCACCGCACGCGCCAGTCTTATTCGGCGGCGTCGACTCCGGCTTATCCTGAATACGGTTCTTATCAGGGGTCGACGCGCATTGCAGCACGGGCAATTGGATTTGCACGATCGTCCGATTGCCTGGGGTGCCGTCTGCCTTGTCGCGCCACCAATCCTCTTTCATGTCGTAGTTGGCAACGAGATTGCCTTCTTCGATGTAAGGAAGAACGGCCGGAGCCCAGCAATTCGCGCCACGGGCCGGCGCGACCGGCTTCAAATACGCCAAGGGAAACTCTTTCCTCGCGTTTTCGTAGTTCAAAAATGCGAGGCTTACCTGATGAAGATTGTTCAGGCATTGGCTCCGCCGAGCCGCCTCGCGAGCGGCCTGGATCGCCGGGAGCAGCAGGGCCACCAGAATGCCAATGATCGCGATGACAACCAATAGCTCCACCAGCGTGAAACCGCGACGAGGAAGCAGAGTGCCGATGCTTTTCATTGCCGTAATGGTCCTGTCTAATAAATTACTGGGTTACGACCCGCGAATAAGTTCGTTGAGATGCCAAGAATATAGTCGCCGGCCGCGCCTGAATTCCTCGTTATTGTAGAGGCTTCTACTCATAGGACGATCGTAACCCATCTACGAGGACACCAGGCCGTCGATAATTTCGACAGATGCTGACACTTTCGACACCCCCTGACCTCCACACCCGGATTTCACCCAATGCTACTCCAGCTAATACAAGAGTCTCACTAATGCGGTGGCCAATCCGGAATCAAATCCTGGTACCCGTCCTGGCAGTTGCAATCATCAGCCTGACAGCCGTGGG